>JBBQCK010000282.1:0-4749 GCA_038318605.1 Tepidisphaerales bacterium
TTCGCAATCGCATGCGAAAAATCCTGTCGCAGTATGATTCAAAAGTGAACGCTTTGAGCCATGAGGCCGACCGCCGCGGCGCGGCCGCCGCTCCTGCAACGCAGCCAGGCCGGGATCTGCTCGCCGTCGCGGAAGCGCAGCATCTGACGACGTTTGTGAAACTCATCAAAGCCGCCGAACTTGAAGATCGTCTTTCCAAACCCGGAGCGGCTACCATTTTTGCCCCGAGCGATCCGGCCTTCGACGCGCTCCCCAAAGGAACAATCGAAACCTGGCTGAAGCCCGGCAATCGCGAGCAACTTCGGGCCTTCCTGCTCGCGCACATCATCCCCGATGCCCGCGTGCGCAGCCGCGACATAGCCCAGCGCAAAACCGTCAACTCCGCGGGTGGAAAGGAACTGGTCATTCAGCAAACAATCCGCCGCCTCAGCGTCAACGAAGTAACCATCATCCGGCGAGACTTGGAAGCCTCCAACGGTGTCATCCACATCATCAACGACGTACTGGTCAAACCGGCGATATGAGGAGGAAAGGCGCCAGGTGGGATTTGGAGCGGAAAGACGGGGAACCCGAGCGAACAGACCGAAGCCCCAATACTGAATCCGTGAAGTGAATTTTCGGTATTGAATTCGCCATTCGATCGTTAGGGCGTCGTCATCAAAGCCCCGGGGGCCGGATTTTCATCCGACCCCCGGTCTACTGACGCCGAACAATTTTTCCCGGTGGGCGGTGGCAGTCAGCGCGTTTCCTCGAGAATGGCATTGCGGACATTGGTGGGAACCGGGGCATATCTAAGCGGTTCCATGACACTGCTGGCCCGGCCCTGGGACATGGAGCGGAGTTCGGTGGTATAGCCAAACATCTCGCTGAGAGGCACTTCGGCCTCGACGATGCGGGTGTTGCCGCGCTGGTCGGAGTTGACGATGAGGCCCCGGCGGCGATTGAGGTCGCCGGTGACGTTGCCGACAAAGTCCTCGGGGGTGGTGACGACGACCTTCATAATCGGTTCGAGGAGGGTCATGCCGGCCTTGTGGCAGGCATCCTTGAAGGCGATCTGGCCGGCCAGTTCGAAGGCGATCTGTGAGGAGTCAACTGGGTGATAGCTGCCGTCGGTCAGGGTGACTTTGACGTTGATCATCGGGTAGTTGGCCAGCACGCCGGTTTTACAGGCCATGCGCGCGCCGTACTCGACGCTGGGGATGTATTCCTTGGGGATGGAGCCGCCGAAAACCTTGTTCTCGAAGGCGAAGCCATCGGCCCAGCCGATTTTCTTGAGGACATCGGCATCGAGGGGTTTGCCTTCGGCGTCGAGGCCGTTGAAGGGGTCGATGTTGATGGTGCAGTCGCCGAACTGGCCTCGGCCGCCGGACTGTTTCACATGCTTGCCGCGAATGTGATGGGCGCTGCCGCTGATTGTTTCCTTGTAGGCGACCTTGGGCTTGCCCACAATGACCTCGACCTTGTGGTCGCGTACGAGCTTGTTGCGAAGGATTTCCAGATGCAGCTCGCCCATGCCGGCGATGATGGTCTGGCCGGTTTCTTCGTCGTAGTTTGCCTGGAATGTCGGATCCTCGCGCTTGATGACGGTGAGGGCCTCTCCGAGTTTCTGCTTGTCGGCCTGCGTCTTGGGCTCGATCGACATGCTGATGACCGGCTCGGGAAAGGTGGGCCGCTCGAGGATGATCGGGTTGTCGTCATAACAGAGCGTGTCGCCGGTGAGGGCATCCTTGATGCCGATGCAGGCGACGATGTCGCCCGGCTCGGCGACGTCCAGGGGGTTTCGGTCGTCGGCATGCATCTGGAACATACGGCTGACGTTCTCGCGCTTGCCGCGGTTGGCGTTGAGCACGCGGCTGCCCTTTTCGAGTCGGCCGGAATAGACGCGAACGTATGTCAGATCGCCATGCTGGTCGTTGACGATCTTGAAAACCAGCCCGCAGAACGGATCGGTCGGTACGGGATGGCGTTCGAGAATTTTTGTGGGGTCCCTTGGGTCGGTGCCCTTCATCGCGGGCACGTCGGCCGGGGCGGGCAGATAATCGATAACGCCGTCGATTAGGCGCTGGACGCCGACATATTTCAGTGCTGACCCGCAGAAAACCGGATGGAGCTTGAAAGAGATGGTGGCCGCCCGCAGGCCCCGGCGGATTTCGTCCTCAGTGGGCTCCTCGCTGTTGAGGTATTTTTCCATGAGGGCGTCGTCCGTCTCGGCGACTTTTTCGATCAGCTCATGCCGCCATTTGGCGACCTTTTCCTTCATGTTGTCGGGAACGGGCTTTTCGATCTGCGTCATGCCGCGATCCTTGTCATCCTTGAGGTTGTAGTAGATGGCGATCTGGCGGATCAGGTCGATGGTTCCCTCAAAGGTGTCCGACTGGCCAATCGGAATCTGCACGGCGACAGCGGGGGCGCCCAGACGCTCGCGGATGCTTTCGAAGCTGAACTCAAAGTCGGCACCAACTTTGTCCATCTTGTTGATGAAACAGATGCGCGGAACGTTGTACTTGGTGGCCTGCCGCCAGACAGTCTCAGACTGGGCTTCAACGCCTTCCTTGCCGTCGAAGACGGCAACCGCACCGTCCAGGACGCGCATCGAACGCTCGACCTCCGCTGTGAAATCCACGTGGCCGGGCGTATCGATCAGATTGATCGTGTAATTCTCGCCATTGCGAATCCATAGGCAGGTGGTCGCGGCGGAATTGATGGTGATGCCGCGCTTCTGCTCTTCCGGGTCGAAGTCCATGGTGGCAGTACCTTCGTGCACCTCGCCCATTTTGTGGATCTTGCCGGTGTAATAGAGGATGCGCTCGGAGACAGTTGTCTTGCCGGCGTCAATGTGAGCGGCGATGCCGATGTTGCGAAGCTTGGTGAGGTCGCGTGACATAAGTTTCGATTCTCGTTGATTTTCCGTGATCTCCACCCCGCGCCAGGCCGGAAGCGCCAGCGCATGGGAGGAAATAAGATACCCGGGGCGGCAAAAGGGTCAAGCACGAGGTTCAGACCGTAAAAGGGCGGGCAGCAGGCGGCGTAAAATTGCCGATCGCCAGCGGGAGATGCGGTCGCACGGGATTTACGTTTCCTTTTTGCATCTGGCCTCCAAAGGGTGGATTCCAATTGCCCTTTGTGCGAAATCAGCGGGCGGCAGACAGTGAGCAATCGGTAGAAAATGATCCGTGGATTCGGATTTCGGGCCCGCTGGGCGTACTGTCTCGCATCGCCACCATTCAGTTTTCAGCCTTCTATTTTCTCACGCCGATCCATTTTCTGATCGAGCCAGTCTGCGATTCCCAGGCGCTGCTGGCGCGGAGCTTCAGGAATGCGGCGTAGAGGGCGTCGGCGGCGTGGCAGAGTTCGCGTAGCAGCGCGATACGCTCCTCAAAGACCACGCGCGCGCTTTCAGCGTCTTCGATGTCAGGAAACTTTACTGCGCTGAACGCGAAGGTTTCAGCCTGTAACGAAAGCTGAAAGCCAACACCAGCGGCCTCCATCAGCCAGGTCATGCGCCGGGGCACTTTGCCGCTCGTCAGCGCGTCGCGGGCCTCGGGCATGCGCGCGGGCGCATCCGCTTTCAAGAGGTCGCGGCCGGTAATGCCGTACGCGCAGTCGAGATCAAGGGCGCGCTCCATCGCGAGTTGAATCTGGCCGCGCTCAGTTGCGACGACTCCGTCTAGCCTTTCCAGCTCGCACCAGAGCCACAAGAAAAATTCGTTGCCTAGAAAATCCTTTGGCTGATCTCCTTTGGCGGTCCAGGGATATTCGGGAAACTGTCCCTCTCCGGCTTCGCTCTGGACGAAGCGCGTTGGGCGCATGTCCTCGTAATCGCGATGCCTACCCTGCAGTGCGCGCGCGGCTGACGCGCCGGCGGAGTCAGCCTCAAGCTGCAGATCGAATGTGCGCTCGAACAGTTCGGCCAGCTTTTCAATGGCTTTACTGCTGGCGGGCGAATACAGCACCTTCTCCTGCAAATCCCACAAAATGGGAACCAGCTTGCTACGGCGAAATCGGCCGGAACGCAGTTCATCCTCGAGCTTCGTCCGGACTGAGTCGCGGGCTTCCTGTCGCTGCTTTTTCGACGGATGGCCGGATGGATTTCCTGCGGCCAGCGCGCCCTCCTCCATCTGTTCGTATGCCTTCTTCAGTTCCGGGGGCACACGGTTGGTGTCGATGCGCAGTGCAAAGAAAATGCAGTCGGCGTAGACGTTGTTCTCGAATGAGAAAACCGCGTCGAGAATGTGCCGGCCGCCGCACCACCCATATTCCGATTCCTCGGGTACGCCCAGTTCGGCCGGGCGAAGCTGCAACGCTTCGAGGCGGTCGAGCAAATCCTGCGACGGGGCCTTGGGTTGTTTTCCCGAAACGAAAAAACGACGAAACGCGACCATTCCAGCGGCAAAACCCATTGCGTGAAATCCTCAGTAAAAACTTTGACGGTCAGAATGCGTAGCGATTCATAGCGGCCGATACCGGCGGGTCAAATGCAGGCGCGAACGTTGCACATGGAAACCCGCAGCGCTATTGGGTGTCCAGTTCGATTTGATGGCGGCCGGGTTGAAGCGTTTGGTGGAGTGCGGGCGTGAAAATCGGGATGGGCGAATCGATCTCTGCGGAAATTCGACGCGCATTCTCCGAGCAGCGCCGCAGCGACACCGATATCATCCCGGCGGGAGTGGGGATTCGCGCGTGGATGGAATCGGCCGACGCCATGTACGGCGAAAAAATCGCCTTCGAAAATCCGATTTGCGTTGGATC
>JBBQCK010000283.1:0-4748 GCA_038318605.1 Tepidisphaerales bacterium
GTAAAAACCAGCATGGGCGGCGAACAGCGGTTAAACACCGCGCGATACAAAGTAACCGGCCGGGGAGGCCGAGGCCACGAGTTCGTCAGCCGCGGCCAAATCGTGGAGGTGCTGCAAAATCCGGTGGCCGCGCCGCCAGCGATTTAGGAGAAGGAAGCTTACATGAACTCAAAGATTTCAGGCAGCTTCTGGGGAGGATCGTCGCCATTCCAGATCGACATTCACCGCGCCCCAGATCGCGTCAGCGAAGTCCGCGTCCTGCCGAAATTCGTCATAGGAGCTGGCCGGATCAGGCAACTCCTGGCCGTCTTCCAACATGCCTTCAAGGTGAAGCTTGATCGCCTCCGCAGCCATTGCCAGCGCGTCGGCCATTGTATCACCAGCCGTAACACAACCTGGCAAATCGGGGACACTGACGCCGTAACTACTGCTTGCGTCCTTGTGAATGGCTACGAGAAAAGTCATAGGTTCTCCCATCCGGCCTGCTTCATGATACTACGCAACGTATTGATGTTGAGGTCTTTTTTCGGATGTACAACCGTGACGCGCCGCCCGGGCTTGGCAGGATGATAAAACTGATGGTGACTCCCGGAAACACGGGCGAGAATCCAGCCTTCGCGCTCCAGCCGCTGAATCACCTTTCGACTATGCACGCGTCGATTATACATAATCCTCTTGGCCGAAACGACATAGCATGACCGCAGCCTCCACCTACAACGCCAGCAGCATTACCGTCCTCGAAGGGCTCGATCCGGTGCGAAAGCGGCCGGGGATGTACATCGGCGGGACGGGGTCGGCCGGGCTGCATCACCTTGTCTGGGAAATCCTGGACAACTCAATCGACGAGGCAATGAACGGCCACGCGAGCGAGATCGACGTTACGCTGCACAAGGATGGTGGCAGCGTCACCGTCCGCGACAACGGGCGCGGCATCCCTGTCGATAATCACCCCACGCACAAACGCCCGGCCATCGAGATCATTCTCTGCACGCTTCATGCTGGTGGAAAGTTTGATAACAGTAAAACCGGCAACTACAAGACAAGCGGCGGCCTGCATGGCGTGGGTGCGTCGGTCGTCAATGCACTTTCCAAAAAACTCGTCGCCACGATTCGCCGTGACGGCGCAGAATGGGAAATGGAATTTCGCCAGGGCAAGGCATCCGGCAAGTTGAAAAAACTCGGCGCGGCGCGCGGCTCGGGCACCACTATCCATTTCGTACCCGATCCGCAGATTTTCCCGCGCACCGAGTTCAACTCCGAGACGATCCGCGAGCGCCTCGAGATCGCCAGCTACATCCACAAGGGCTTGAAGTTCACATGGCATGACGAAGTGAACGGGAAGAAGGAAGTTTTTCACTTTGACGAGGGAATTCAGGCGTTTCTCAAGAAAATCCTCACCGAGAAATCGGCCCGGCCCGTGCATGAACAGGCGTTCGTGCTGGAAAAGCAAAACGGCATTCGCATCGAGATGTGCCTTTGCTGGACTGAAAGCACGGAAGAAACCGTTCGCAGCTATGTGAATGGCATCCCGACCGCCAACGGCGGCACGCACGAAAATGGCCTGCGCGGAGGCGTCGTGAAGGCGATCCGCAACTACATCGAAACCCACGATCTCACGCCTCGCGGCGTGACGCTGACGGGCGAGGATGTGCGCGAAGGTTTAATGGGGGTGCTCAGCATCTTCCTCGAGGATCCGCAGTTTCAGGGACAGACCAAGGATCGGCTGAACAACCCGGAAATACAGTCACAGGTAGATGGCGCCGTCCGTCCGGTGCTCGAGCAGTGGTTGAACAACAGCCGCACCGTCGCCGAGACGATCGTCAATCGCATCATCATCGCTGCCCGCGCACGCGAAGCGAGCCGCGCCGCCAGCGCCAGCATCAGTCGCAAGACGGCGACGGCCGGGCGGCTCAATCTGCCTGGCAAACTGGCCGACTGTTCGAGCAACAACCGCGCTGAGACCGAACTGTTCATCGTTGAAGGTGATAGCGCTGGCGGCAGCGCCAAACAGGGCCGCGACCGCGCGCATCAGGCGATTCTTCCGTTACGCGGCAAGGTGCTCAACACCGAAGGAACCGCCCTGCCCAAAATCCTGGAAAACCGCGAGATCGCCGATTTGGTGACGGCGCTCGGATGCGGCGTCGGCGCGGATTGCGATGCGGATAAACTGCGATACCAGCGCCTGGTGCTGCTGGCCGACGCCGACAGCGACGGCCACCACATCACCACGCTATTGCTAACTTTCATATACCGGCATTTGCGGCAACTCATCGACGCCGGCCGGGTTTTTCTGGCATTGCCGCCTCTTTATCGAGTGGACATCGGCAAGGAAACCTATTGGGCCGCCGACGATGCCGACAAGGCGCGGATCCTTCAGCAGCACGCAAAGTCCAGTTCCAAGATCGAAATCACGCGCTTCAAAGGGCTGGGCGAAATGATGCCCAAGGTGCTTTGGGAAACGACGCTGAACCCCAAAACCCGGCGGCTGTTGCGCGTGGAGATCTCCGACGCTTTGGCAACCGATCGTGTCATCAATGAACTGATGGGCAAGGATGCCTCGGCCCGCTTCCGATTCATCATGGAACGTGCGGAAGATGCGGATGAGCTGGACGTCTAAATCGGCCGAAGCATCCCCGCCACCCGACCGGCACGAAAAAAATCGCGCCATGCTGATGCCGTCGCGCGGCGCAGACGAACATGTCGTGGATTGAGCGCTGGCGAAAAATCCCATCGCCGCTGCCCACGCTGCTGGTTATACTGCTTCGCCATGTCGCAGCTTTCAATGCCCATCTCGCTTGCCGACCAGCAGCATCTTGTGCTGACAGATGTCTCCTGGGGGTTTTACAAATCGCTGCTGGAGGAAATCGACGCCCGGCCGCTTCGTGTCACGTTCGCCCGAGGCAGACTGGAGATTATGCCGCCCCTACCGATTCATGAAGGCTGGAAGAAGCGAATAGGATTGATGATCGAGCTGGTCTGCATGGAACTGGAAATTCCCGTGCGAATGCTCGGGAATGCCACTTTCCGGCGGGACGACCTCGAAGTCGGCCTTGAGCCAGACGAGTGTTATTACCTTGCACATTTTGCTTCCGTACGCGGTAAACCGCGTATCGACCTCTCCATCGATCCGCCGCCCGACTTGGCCGTCGAAATCGACATAACGCGGCGATCGATCCCACGGCAGCCGATCTATGCGTCGCTTGGTATACCAGAGCTTTGGCGTTTCGACGGAAAGCGCCTCATTGTGCTTGTGCTGACGCAAGCCGGCTCTTACGAAGAGTGCACCTCCAGCCCCGCGTTTCCATTTTTGCCAATGGATGAATTTCGCGGGTTTCTGGAACTGGCTCGCGATAATGATGAGACGGCCACAATGCGCGCGTTCCAGAAATGGGTAAGAACACTGTCAAAGTAAGTCGCCGATCTCACCACTCCACCGACGCGCGGGAAAACTCAATGACCAACCTTCTCGGATCGATTACCCCCGGTTCGGCCGGCCAGCGTTTGCAATGCCTGCTCGGGCTGGCAGTGTTTCTGCTGCTGGCTTATTGCATCGGCCGGCTTCGTGGCGAGCGCGGGCGCATCTCCTGGCGGGCGGTGGTCTGGGGCATCGGGCTGCAATTTATGTTCGCGTTGATTGTGCTCTGGACGCCACGATTTCTTGAGATCATCAATGCCGGCATCGGCGCATTGCTCAATCACACCCGCGAAGGCGCGCGGATGGTTTTTGGAAATCTGGTGGACAACACCGTTGCGGTGTCGCCGGTCGGACCGGACGGCGCGCCAATTCCCGGCGCAGCTCCGATCGGCTACGCCCGCACTGGATCACTCTTCGCGTTCTTTGTTCTGCCGACCATCATCGTCTTCTCGGCGCTGACCGCGATTTTGTATCACTGCGGAATCATGCAATGGGTGGTGCAGTCGCTGGCGTGGGTGATGAGCAAATCCATGAAAACCAGCGGCGCGGAGACGCTGTCGGCGGCCGCCAATATCTTCGTAGGACAAACCGAAGCACCGCTGATGGTTCGGCCATTCCTCGCTCTGGCGACGCGCTCCGAACTGATGTGCGTGATGGTGGGCGGCTTTGCCAACATCGCCTCAGGCGTGCTGGGGCTTTACACGATCTGGCTGCAGCCATGGGTCGAAAACGCGGGCGGGCATCTGGCGGCCGCGTGCTTCATCTCGGCGCCGGCGTCGCTCTTGATCTCCAAGCTGATGGTCCCCGAAACAGAGGTCGCAACAACCGCGGGCGGCGTGCGATTCAAGGTCGAGCGGATTGATGCCAACCTGCTGGATGCCGCCACACGCGGCACTTTCGAGGGGCTGACGCTCGCGGCCAATGTCGGCGCAATGCTTATCGCCTTTACCGCGCTCATTTATATCCTCAACGGGATGATCGGCGCGGCATCGATTAAAATCGGTCTGGCGCAGGCAGGCGATCCGCTGACGCTGCAGCGCATTTTTGGATATGTGATGGCACCCATTGCCTGGCTCACCGGCATCGCCCCGGCCGACTGCCGTGCAGTTGGGTCGCTGCTCGGGATCAAAACCGTGCTGAACGAATTGTTCGCCTACGACCAGTTGCGGCTCGGCTTCGAGGCCAGCAGAACATTCCTGTCGCCGCGCGATGCGATATTGACGACGTATGCCCTGTGCGGATTCGCCAACTTTGCCAGCGTCGGCATCCAGATCGGCGGCATCTCCGCCATGGCGCCAAACCGCCGCCACGAACTTTCGCGCCTGGGCCTGCT
>JBBQCK010000284.1:0-4717 GCA_038318605.1 Tepidisphaerales bacterium
CTGGGATTCCTCAGAATCTGAGAGCTGGGGAAGCGAAGACAAGACTAAACGGGACGTAGCTCTTTTCAATTGCTCTCCTTCGCGCTCGGCCGGCCGCGGGGGCGGAGGGTCCATTGCATGTCGAGTTTCTCCGCGATGCTGGCGGTCCATGCGGCCGAGCCGTATGGCCGGCTGCGGCGGATGTGTTCGCGCAGGATGGCGACTTCGGCGGGGGTTTGCGGGGTATCGACCCATTTTTCCCAATCGGCACGCTTTTTGATCGGCCAAGGCGAAAGTATATCGGCAAGTTCCGAATGTCGCTGGCTCGCGTGCATTCCCGACCAACGCCATCGGCCGGCTCGCTTCACCAGGTCCGCACGGACGGGGTTACGTTGTACATAGCGCAGCAGGGTGGACAGATGTTCATCGCGCTGGATCGGAAGGCTCTTGAATCGCCCCTGATAAAGCGGCCCCATGCCGCCGACCCGCCGGTGCGTGATGGCCCGCATGGCGTGCGTGTGCGTCAGCCAGCGGAAAAACGCGGTTACCTGTCCATCCCGCTCCGGCCAGACGACAAAGTGCCAGTGATTGGGCATGAGGCACCAATCCAGCAGGCGGATTGGATGGCGCTGATGCGCTTCGACGAGAATGCGCTTGAAGGCGAGATAGTCGGCATCCTTTTTGAACAGACGAAGGCGACCGGCCGCGCGGTTCCAGACGTGGTAGATCAACTGGCCGGGACATTGCCGTGAGCGTCTTGGCATGGCAGACAGGATAGGGCGAAGAGCCGGAAAGAGCTACGTCCCCTTTGATCCCTCCCCATTTTGAAAAATATGGTCACCGCCAATTTTCTTGCGGGCGCACGGATTCGCCAGTAATTGAGGCTATTGCCTTTACATCGCCCGACGCGAGATGCGCCGCAGCCACGATTGGAAGATTGAAATGAGTAGTGACCCCTTATCCGGACCCCCCTTATCCGGACCTGTGGGACGGCCGCTGATGGGTCTGTGCTGCGATTGAGCATGGGATAGGGTTCCCCGGCAGAAGAGAAGGGGCTCAGGATCCCGGCCAAATCTCACGGGCCCCTCGGCCATCGGCGCTCGGCGGCGGGGCCATGATCGCATCGGCCCGGTCCATCGTGTCGGGCACCCAGCCGGCATCCCTGGGGCGTTTCACCAGGGTGTCACCGGGCATCGGTTGCGCCAGCGCCGGGTGGTGCTCGCGGATGGCCTGCTGCATGCGGGCCAGGGCCTGCGCGGTGTACTTCTCCAGGTAGCCCACCTTCTGCTCGCCATTCACGAGATATACGTGCGCCCGCACGGCCTCGGCCGCGTCGTGGTCGAACGGGGCCATTTGTGCGCCGTCGGCGGCGAACAGCGTCTTGCCGTCGTCCACCGTAAAGTACGCCTGCGCCGTCGGATCGACCCGGGACCGGCGGCCGCTCTCCAGGTAGATGATCAGGATCGCGGCCACGATCACCAAAGCGACCACCCCCGCGCTGAGCAGCGGGCGGCGGTTCAGAGTTTCACGCAATCCCACGGACTTCTCCTTCGGCACCGACACCGATATGCGAATGCGTCGTCGGCGGGCCTCGGCCCCCTGAACAATGAGCAACCATACATTTGCTCCGGTCCGTCGACAAGCGCGACCGCGCTGCCCGCGCGGCGGTCCCGGTCGGTCCCGGCGCCTCCCGCCTTGGGCTGCGGCGCATGTGTGCAAGACCCGTCATGGAGTTGGAGGGGGCGCAACCGCGGGGGTAAAATCGTTGCCTGTCATCCATTGGCGGGCTATACTCTCATGTAGAAGCACGTCCATGCAACTGTCTTGCTGGCGCAGAGTCGCGCGCCTGGAAAATGGAGATGGCAATATGTCTACGCCTTCGCGCGCACGAGCATTCACGCTTGTCGAGTTGCTGGTCGTCATCGGCATCATCGCCGCGCTGATCTCGATCCTCCTGCCGGCCCTCAACAAGGCTCGGGCGGCCGCCCGGCGCGTCCAGTGCGCATCCAACCTGCGCCAGAACGCGCTGGCGATGCTCCTGTATGTCGGCGACAGCAAGGGCAACCTGCCCTACGCCGCCAACTTCGCGGCTGGCGGCAAGCCCCCCGTCTGGACGTGGTTCACCCAACTCGTGGGCTTGAACTATCTGCGTGGGCCGTACCTGAACGATAATACCGGCTTGGGCGTCAGCACCGACCCCACCTACAACAGCGTCCTGGTCTGCCCCGACAGCACCGGCACCACGGGTATCGGCAACGAGGTCTACAACGATTTTGACGACACGCGGAACATGAAGGCGGTGCGGATGGCCGACTCGGTCGGCTACGACGGCAAGCCCAATCCCCTGATCGTGGACTGCTCGTATGTGATCAACGGCGTTGACCGCAAACTGGTTGGCGCCAGCACGGGAACGACCGTCAACCCTATCGCGGGCACCTTCGTGTTCATTTGGAGCAGCGGCCCCAACGTCGCCGGCAACCGCAGGCTCAGCCAGATCCGCAGGTCCAGCGAATTATTGATGCTGGCCGACGGCAACGGCTACGATCTGGCCACGTCGGCGGGTCACATCAGCCCGCGCCACCGGAACCACGACCTGGCCAATTGGGTCGCGTTCGACGGGCACGTGGAGGCCATCAACCCGCGGGACCTCGTTCCCGCCGGTGCCGACTCCAAGTATTACCTGCTCAACAACGCGCGAACCCTCGCTCCCATCGTCCGCATCTCCGACCTGACCAATTGACGCGCGGCTCTGACCCAAGGAAGAATGAAGGGGGGAAGAATGAAGGGGACGTAGCTCTTCACAACACCTCTCCCCGCGTTTGAAGCCCTCGGCGACGATACCCGCCGCGAGGTTGAAGCGTCCACCGCAGGCTCAATGTCGCCACGGTTTGCCGCACCCACGTCTCTTCTCCATACGGGCGGCTGCGACGGATGTGTTCACGCAATGCCGCCAGTTCCGCCGATGTCTGCGGCTGGTTCACTCACCGCGACCAATCCGCCGGCCGCTCGATCGGCCAGTCACACAGCAGCGCCCGTAGATCATCCGGGCCACGCTGCCGCACCCACTCGCCTCCATGCGGCCACCGCGCCGCCTTCTCCACCCTTTTCGCCCGCACGGGATTTCGCTGCAAATACCGAAGCAGGGTCAGCAGATGTCCGTCCGATTGCACCGGCCGGCTCTTGAGCCGCCCCTGGTACAACGGCCCCATCCCCAGCACCCGGCGATGCGTGATGGCCCGCATGGCGTGCGTGTGAGTGAGCCAGCGGAAGAACGCCGTCACCTGCACATCGTCCCTCGGCCACACAACAAAGTGCCAGTGGTTGGGCATGAGACACCAATCCCGCAGGCGGATTGGATGGCGCTGATGCGCTTCGACGAGAATGCGCTCGAAGGCGAGGTAGTCGGCATCCTTTTTGAACAGACGAAGGCGACCGGCCGCGCGGTTCCAGACGTGGTAGATCAATCCGCCGGGACATTATCGTGAGCGTCTTGGCATGGCAGACAGGATAGGGCGAAGAGCCGGAAAGAGCTACGTCCCCTTTTCTATCCCCTGACGGCGATCTACGGAAATGAGTGGTGACCCCCTTTCTAGCCCGGACTATTCGCACTCGCATCGCTCGGGCTGCTCCCGCGCCGTCGGCGCTGATCGTCCAGTGCGCGAAGTCCTTCAACCCAATGCTGTATTGGCCGGCCTTTCCGCGCGAGCGCCGCGCTATGACACAACGCCACTCCATCCTGACGGTACAATAACCCGTACACCGCCCCCCCCAGCACAGGAGTTGCTTCCGATGTTCCACCGCCTCCCGCGCCTCTCGCTATTCCCATTGCTCGCTCTGGTCATTGCCCACGCCATCCCCGCCGCCGCTCAACCCTTCGAGGGCCGGCTGGTCCTCAAACTCGACAACGGCCTCTTCCAGCAGATGAAGACAGGGGATGGCAAGTCCGCCACGCCCAAGCCCCTCGACCTCTACGCTACCTGCGAATCCGGCAAATGGACGAACGTCTGGGGCTTCGCCCGCACCTTCAACGTCAGCATCCACCTCGGCGATGCCGTTGCCGGCGAATCCTCCGGAGATGTCATCAAACTCAAGGTCGGCCTCGATGTTGCTCCCGACAACTGGATCAGGGGTGGCCGCGCTGAGTATGACCTCGACCTCAAGCGCTCCGGCGAAACCATCACCGGCACTTTCAGCGGCACCTTCCAGCCCGACGGCGCCCAGCCCCGGCCCGTCACCGGCACGGTTCAAGGCTACACCCTCCCGCCGAATCCGGTGCGCCCGGGCTTCGTTCCCGTCCAGCCCGGCGAACATCCGCGACTTCTCTTGCGCAAGGCCGACCTCCCCGCCCTCCGCCAGCGCGCGCAGACGCCCTTCGGCAAGGCCATCATCGATGTCCTCCGCAACTCCCATGACCCAGTCGCCCTGGGCTTCATGTACCAACTCACCGGCGATAAAACCCTCGCCGAGAAAGCCTGGCCCGAAACCGTCAAGGTTATGAACAACCGCGACGGCGGGGCCTTCGCACTGGGCCGGTTCTGGGGCTACCGCACCAACGTCGTCGCCAACACCTACGATCTCTGCTACGACGCCTGGACGGCAGACCAGAAGGAAGTCGTCGAGAACTATCTCGACGAAATCCTCGACCTGTGTCTCAACCGCAAGCACCGCGTCGGCACCGTCAACTGGACCCCCGGCAGCAACTACACCGTCGTCATTCACGGCGGCAATGGCGTCGCGG
>JBBQCK010000285.1:0-4716 GCA_038318605.1 Tepidisphaerales bacterium
ATATTGTCGGCGTGCTGTACGCGCGCGATCTTCTGGAAAGTCTGGGGCTGCCCGCCAGTGAATTTGATATGAAGTCGGCAATGCGGCCCGCGATTTTCGTACCGGAAACCAAACCGTTGCGCGATCTGCTGCGCGATTTCCGATCGCAGAAGGTACACATCGCCATCGTACTCGACGAATACGGCGGGACTGCGGGGCTGGTAACGATCGAGGATATCCTGGAAGAGCTGGTCGGCGAAATCTCCGACGAACACGAGCCGTCCAACTCAAGGAATTATCGCCGGCTCGATGATCACGCGTTTGATGTGGATGCGCGCATGGATGTGGACGAGGCGAATCATGCACTTGGCCTCGAAATTCCGATCGACGACGGATACGACACACTCGGGGGATTCGTTTCGATCATGCTCGGGCGTATACCGGCCGAAGGCACGACCTTCACGCATGGGCGTGCGAAGTACACGATCGTGTCGGCCGAGCCGCAGCGGGTGAACCGTTTGCGGATCGAGGTTCAACCGCGCAATGATGCGCGCGAGGCGGTGGCGACAGGGGCTTCGACGACGCTGGTCTAATAACAATTCTGATCCCGGCGTTAATGTCGGCATTGGCGTTACAGCTTGCCATGAGGGCAGGTCTATTGAGCCGGTACGGCACAGCATCGCGGACGCGGCGGCTAAGCGGGTTGCATTTTCGTCCGATCAATTCTCCTGAAGCGACTTAGTTGCGAATGTCGGCCGCCGGCTGACTGCGACAGAGAAGGGGTGGCTTCGCTTGAACAAAGCATATCTCCGCATGCCGGAGAAGAGGATAAAGCGTCATGTTGCGATCAAAGAACCAGTGGAAGAACGTGCTTAAAGTTGCGGCCATTGCGGCGGTGATGGGCATTGCGCCGCTGGCCGCACGGGCGGA
The DNA here is from genome assembly GCA_038318605.1 of Tepidisphaerales bacterium. Taxonomy (GTDB): domain Bacteria; phylum Planctomycetota; class Phycisphaerae; order Tepidisphaerales; family Tepidisphaeraceae; genus JBBQCK01. The sequence continues at coordinate 910 of JBBQCK010000285.1, forward strand.
AACAGTTGATGAGCTACAACAGAAGTTGTCGCAGACGGATCGACAGCTTGCCGAGGAAAACGACCGCTATGAAGTGCGCGTCGCCAAGCTCGGTAAATCGAGCAAGGCAGGCAAGGACGAGATCGCTGCCCACAACGACCGCGTGAATGACATCCGCACGCGCCGAGCGGCGCTGAAGGATAAGATCGCCGAGATCCAAGTGACCGAATCTACCACGCAGCGCGTGGCTGGGAAGCTGGATTCGTCGCAGGATGTTCTGGCGAAGCTGAAGGTGGACCACGACGCCCGCGGCGCGAAGTTGGTGCAGGGATCGAAGGCATGGGAAGCGGAGAATGATCGCTACACGAAGGAAGTGCGCGCGGTGCAGGAGCGGCGCGCGACCCTCAAGGATCAGAAGAACGACATCGTCCGGACCCAGGCCGACAATCAGCGCATCGAAAATAAGCTCGATGACTCGGCCGAGCAGCTTGCTGCCTTGCGTGTTTCGCACGAGAAGCGCAGCGCGGGCCTCGTGCAGGGTTCGAAGGCATGGGAGATCGAAAACGACCGCTATATGAATGAAGTGCGAGCGGTGCAGGCGCGGCGCGATACGCTGAAGGATCGTCGCGAGGATAACCGCGAAACTGCGTTGGCGGAGAAGCGGATCGATGACAAGCTCGATTCGAGCGCGGATAAGCTTGCGGCGCTTCGCGCCGACCACGACCGCCGCAGCGCCAATCTGGTGCAGGGATCGAAGGCATGGGAACAGGAAAACGATCGCTACACCGCCGCCGTGCGCGACGTGCAGGGACACCGGGTCGATCTGAAGGACAAGAAGCAGGAGGTCGCCACCGATCAGCGTCAACTTCTTTCGCTTCATGGCGAGTTGGATGACATTGAACGCAAGCTGGCATCGGAGCAGGACCTTTTCCGCCAGAACAAGGCCGCGATGAAGGATGGATCACGGGCAGCACAGCTCGAGAACGACCGCCACGCCGACCGGGTGCGGGCACTGGAGGACCGCAAGCACGACCTTCGCGAGGAACTTGCCAAGGCCCAGCGCCAGAGCGCATCGGCCCGGTAATCGGGCCAGCGATTTTTCGCCTTCGTGCCGTCGTATGGCGTCCGCGCGGGGCAGATTGATCCTCCGGAGGGGATTGATCAGCGGCGGGTGGATGGTGCAAACCGTCCACCCGCTTTGCTGCGCGGGTGGCAGGCGATGTCCGCAGGACTTTGGCCGAAATAAGCCAAAAATCCGTACGACGGGGTGGGAAAAAGGGACAAACGCAAACGGGGCCGAAGTGTCTTGCAATTTGACGCTCCGCGACTGCGTGGCTAGAACAGCGACGCAGACCGGGGAATTCCTGTTGCCCCGCCGCGATGTTCCTGCGGCCATGGGGGCGTCGCACGGAGAGACACAGATGAAATGGCAAATGAATCGCGGGCTGAAGGCAGTGGCGTCGATCACGGCGGTTGTGGTGTTTTCATCGATCGCTGTGGCGCGCAGCGGCGAAGTTGTCGAGCGGGTGACACAGACCTATGGCTCGGTCACAGTCGAGCGAACGATCACCGAAGCCCCGCCCGAAGCACCAAAACGGGAGCCGAAGCAGCGATACGCCTGCGCTATTTTCGTTAAAAATCGCGCGGCGTCGGTGCCAGATGAAAAGGTTTTGCCGCTGCAGGATCTGGTGACATCGCATGTCACAGATCGTGGATTGCGCATTATCGCACGCGAGGATGCGATCAATGCGGTTTCGCATTTTGCCGACGCCGGGCCAAACAAGGGGAACGCCGATCTGCCGGGGGCGACGGCCGACGAATTGCTGTCGAACAACACCTCTGCGCTGCGACTGGCGCAGAACATGGGCGTTGATTTCATTCTTAATGTCAGCATCACCAGCTATGGCAGAGACACGGTGAATTTCAACGGCGCGGGCGTGCATGTGGCGGCGGTGAAGCATCAGCTTCGCGCCACATATCAGCTGCTCGACGCCTCTGCAGGGGGCTCGCTGACAGCGGGCGTGGCGACCGTATCAATGACGGATCGAATCCAGCCGGGGGTGGATATTCATCGCGACAATGTGCTGGACGATCTGCTCGACGGCGCCGCCAACGACATGGCGGCGATGCTCGGGCAGGCGGTGCGCGGTGGGACGATCGAGGAGGCCAACGCCGCCACGAGCCGCCCGGCCGAGGACAATCGGTTCACGATTCACTGCGGCGTGGCGAACATGGTGGTGCCCGAGGTCGTGAAAAATGACAAGGGGGAATACATCGTGACCGCGGGGCGCTATCTGCTGGAGCCGCTGGCGGTGACGGTGGAACTGGACGGCGTGGTCGTCGGCACCACGCCGGGACCTTTCACGGCCCGGCCGGGCCTGCATCGGCTTCGCCTGAGCCGCGAATTATTCAAGGACTGGGAACGCACCGTCAACATTCGCAATGGCCTGGAGCTGGACGTGGCGCTTCAGATGAGCGAAGACGGGCTGAGGCAGTTCGTCGGTTTTTCTGATTTCTTTGGCAAGTTGAAGCGCGATCAGATACTGACCGAAGCGCAGGCAAAGGCCATGGAAAACTATTCGCGTCAGATCGACGAATCGCACTTAGGGAAAAATGAAGTGAACGCCGATGGGGTGCGCGTCAATGTGAACGTTGGACGCGCCGAGCCGGCGCGAGAAGCCCCGCCGACCCCGCAGCGCGAGCAATCACCACGCGATCCAGCACCACGCGATCCAGCACCACGCGATCCAGTGCTGCGCGAGGTTCCGACGCAAGTTCCGGGAAGTGAAACGCCAAAAGTTAAGCCTGAATAGCGATTGCCGGTCTGCCTGGATCTTTACCACGCGTCGGCGATGTTCGGTTCAATCGCAGCATCGCCGATTTTCCCGGCTGCTCGATCGACCAGGAGTTTGCCATGATTTGCAGCTTATTTTCAAAATTGTTCGGCATTGCCGCCGTTGCGTCGCTACTGGCCGGCGGTTTGGCTCGGGGGGACGACGCGGCGCCGCATGCGGTTCAACTTGGCATCGGTGAGATCGCCGCGACGCCGGCCGTTCGCGACAGCGCCGAGCACACCGGTCAGTCGCAATCGTTGCGGCTGGTGATCGATTCGCTCGGCGAACAATTCATCAATGCGTTTAACCGTACGCAAAAATTCACGGTTGTTGGTCGGAGCGATCTGCGCCAATTACTTGATGAGCAGAAGATCCCGGTCGATGTGCTGATCGATTCGGCCGATCCGAAAGCCGCAAAGCCGGGCAAGATCAAGGGGCTTGAGTACCTCGTTGTTGCATCAATCGACGATTTTGTCGATCGGGTGGACGGGCGGCGTATTGAAGGTCTGGGTATGCAGGCGGCCGGTCGGCTGGTGCGTATTTCGGCGCTGGTGAAGGTCTACGACACGACGACCGGCGCATTGGTTGATAGTGCATCTGTTCCGGTAGAATTGGAGACCAACCAGTTGTCGCGCCGGGTCGAGGGTGGCGGAGACAACGGCGCGCAGGACAACAGCATGCTGGCGGATGCCTCGAGCCAGTTGGCGTCGCGGGCGGCTCAGCGGGTGGTTGACCTGCTGTATCCGCCGAAGATCGTGGACGTGACGGACGGCGCGGTCATCATCAATCGGGCCGAGGGTAGCGGCATCGAGGTGGATCAGGTGTGGGAGATATTCGCCGTTGGAAAGGAAATCAAGGATCCGGACACTGGCCGGGTTTTGGGCAAACAGGAAGTAAAAGTAGGTGAGTGCGTTGTGACTGATGTACTTCCGAAATTCAGCAAAGCGCGGCTGTTGGGTGAAAATCGCGGGGTGGACGTGGGAGCGATTACGCG
>JBBQCK010000286.1:0-4713 GCA_038318605.1 Tepidisphaerales bacterium
GCTTGATCGCCTTGTCGAGGATCTTCTGAGCTTTGACAAGGTTGTCGCTGTTCAGGTCGTTGGTGCCACCCGAAGCCAAGGTGCTCAGGTAGCCGTTGGTCGAATCGCCGAGGCTGCCGGTCGAAACCGACGAGATGCCCAGCGATGCCTTGTCGGCTTCGGTGACCTTCGAGCCCAGGGCGAACGTAGCGCCGCCGCCGGTAATCTCGAAGGTGCCGGTTCCAGGCACGTTGAAGGTGTTATCGAGGTCAAACTCGACATCCAGGTTGCTGGCGCGGTAGGTGATGTTCAAACCCTTGGCCTGTGCCGAGGCGCCATTGACCAGCACCGCCGCATCCACGCCGGCGTCCTTGGTTGCGCTCGGTGCAAATGTGCCCGCAACCGTCTTCACGCTGACGAACTGGTCGGAACCATATTCGCTTGAGTTGAAGACCAGTGCGGTGCCCGACACGTAAGCGCTGACGCCGGTGGCGGTCTTGACCGAGTTGATCGAATCCGCGATCGAACTGACCGCCGTGCCGCTGGCGAGGCTGATCTGCTCTGTGCCGGCGGCGCCTCCAATTTCCAGCGTGACGTTATCCGTCAGGGCGCCGGTGGTATACGAGATCTGGGCGGTCTGCGCGCTGGTGACGACTTCGACAACGACATTCACCGACTGGCCATCCGGCACGCGGGCGGAATTGACCCGCACGTTGTCGAGCTGCGTGCTGGTCACGCCGCTGGTGGTGTAGTCGTAGTTGCCATTCAGCAGTTTGACGCCCTGAAAGCTGGTCGCCTGGGAGATGCGGTTGACGGTGTTCAGGATCGAATCGACCTGAAGCTGGTTCGCGTCGATTTCTTCCTTCGACAGACCGCCGCTGTTGGCGGCCTGGCCGATCAGGCCCTGCAGCTCCGTCAGCAGGCTGCTGACTTCGCTCAAACCACCTTCGGCGGTGCCGACGATGTTGCCGGCGCGGCCGGCGTTATCGATTGCCTGCGTAATTCCGGCCTTCTCGGCGCGGAGGTTTTCGCTGGCGATCAAACCGGCCGGATTGTCCGCGCCACTGTTGATCTTCAAACCGGTGCTCAGACGTTCGAGACTCTTGTTCAACGCACTGTTGTTCTGCTTCAGGATGCGCTGACTGATCAGCGAACTGACATTGGTGTTGATTCTGCTCATGACTTTGACTCCTTGATACGGGCGGCAAACATTTCCGGATCACGTCCGGCGTTTGGTTGTTCCCCGCCGCCCGCCGCGGCTGATCCGCAGTGGTCCCGGCGTTGGGCACTTAACACACGACACAGTCACAACCCGCCTTACCCGGGCGCCTTGGGCAAGACCTTGCTGCGACATTGAGGGAATCGAACCGTGCATGGTCCGACTTTAGATTGGGTGGTGACAAATGTGCGGGCCGTGCCGAATTTGCCCATGGTCCCGGCAAGTGCGATCGGGAAGGCTATGGCGCAATTACGCACGCGGTGATGCGAACGGATGCAGATCTCAGTGGAATTACCGGACGACGCCATTCTGCGGCGGCCCGTCCTGACGCAATCACCAATGCGAAGCGACCCGGCGAAAATCGCCGGGCCGCTTGCTTTTTAAAAATCCGTGAAACGAATTTTATCGCTGAAGCAGCGACAAAATCGTCTGCGGGGTGGAGTTTGCCGTTGCCAGAACACTCGTTCCGGCCTGGGTCAGGATCTGAGAACGCGTAAGTTCCGACGTTTCTTTCGCGAAATCGGCATCGCGAATCGAACTCTCGCTTGAAGTGACGTTCTCCAGCGTAACGCTCAGACTGTTGATGTTGGTCTGCAGCGTGTTCTTCTCAAACGCGCCGAGCCGGCCGCGAAGCACCGCCACCTGGGCGATGGCCTTTTCGACGATCTTGCTCGCCGCCTGTGCATCGCCGCCGACCAGCGTCGCCGCGCCGCCAGTGACCAGGTCGCTCAGAAAACCGATTTCCTGATCGCCGAGCCGATTGGCCGCCGTCGAACTGACGCCGATGTTGGTCTGCTGATTGCTCGACACCTGCGGCCCAAGCTGGAACTTGGCGCCGCCGCCGGTAATGACAAAGCTCGTCTGGCCGATGCCGAACGATTCATCCAGCCGTACGTCCAGATCAAGCCCGGATGTATTCAGGTGAATGTTTCGCCCGTCGCCGACGGTCAGCGCGCCGTTGATGGTCGCCGAGGCGTCCACGCCAACTTCACGCGTCTTGCTCACACCCGTGGTATCGGTCGTGCCAAACGTGCCGCGCTGGGCCGTGACCGAAACAAAATTCTTCGAGCCGTATTCAGAGCTCTTGAATGTGATTCCGCTGGCGGCATTCGACGCGGTCGTCAGGTCGGCGGTGACGCCGGTCGCATCGCTGATGCGATTGACCGCATAAGAGATGGCGCTGGCGGCTGTTCCACTGAGGAACGTCAGCACCTCGACGCCTTCGGTACCCTTGATCTCCAGCGTCACCGTGCTCGTCACCGCGCTTGCGCGGAACTGCAGCTCGGCCGTTTTGGCGCTGGTGATCACGTCGATGTTGACGGGAATCGTCGAACTCGTGCCGAATTTCGCCTGGTGTATCTCCAGGTTCTTGATCGCGCTCACCGCCACGCCGCTTGAGACGTAATCCAGACCGCCGTCAAGGAGCTTGAGCCCCGCGAAGGTGGTGGTGTTGGCGATGCGTGTGATGCTTTCGACAGCGGAATCGACCTGTAGCTGGTTCGCCTGGATTTCCTGCGGTGAAAGCGCGCCGCTGTTGGCGGCCTCCACGATCAGATCCTTGACGTTGAGCAGCAGTGATGCCACCTCACCCAGCGCGCCTTCCACCGTCGCAATGACGTTGCTGGCGCGGGATGAGTTGTCGATCGCCTGGTTGATGCCCGATATCTCGCTGCGCAGCGTCTCGCTGGCAATAAGACCGGCGGGATCATCAGCGCCGCGGTTGATCCGCAGGCCGCTGCTGAGCCGCTGAAGGGTATCCGACAGGGACTTCTGGCTTCTAGCCAGTCCGCGCTGGGCGGTGAGAGATGCGACGTTCGTATTGATGCGGGCCATGCCAATCCTCCGTGATTGTCTTATGGCGTCCGGCGGCTGTTGCGCTGCGCGACATGCGGGCGGGGGTTACAAATGCCCGATTTGCGAAGCGGCCGGCGGCCGTTGGAGGGCTCCGAATCCACGGAGCCGTTTCGGCAGACTATCTGCTGCCGTCGTCCTTACGCTGGGACTTGGGATTGATCTTTCCGAGACCCGAAAGATCCTCGGGTTTAACCTGCGCCGCTTCTCGATTCTCGCGGCGAATCGCGTCGTACACCTCTTTACGGTGTACGCTGATTTCCTTGGGGGCATTGATGCCCAGACGAACCTTGTCGCCGCGGATATCAACCACGGTGACCTCGATGTCATCTCCGATCATGATCGTTTCATCTCTTTGACGAGACAGCACCAACATGTTGGCTCCTTCCTTGGGCCGGTTCGCGCGAAATCCGTTTCGCACGCGCGTCACCGCTTTTTGCCGCCACGCCGATCGTCTTTCGACCATCGGCCGCGGGCTTCAGCGATGCGCGGCCCGGTGCCTCATTGCGCCTGCTTACACTTTGCTCCATGCAACGCCGGTCCACTCAGGCCGATTTGGCCAGGGCAACCTCGGCGCTGAGCCGGAGCAGCGGCTGCCGCGTCGTCCACTTCTTTTCATTGAGCACGATCTGCTGTGCCAGGCGATTCTGCGAGTTGACCATGATCGGTCCCTGCAGGTTGCCGGTAAGCCAGTCGCCGACCTTGTTGCAGACGATGAACATCTGCAGGTAGCCGTCTTCCTCAAGCGCCAGCTCCTGCCGCGTCTCTTCCTTCAAGGCGACCTGATAGTCCTTGAAGAAGATGCCCGGATCGGTCACCACAAATGCCAGGCTTGCATCGTCCACGCTCTGCAGCCAGAAGAAGTAGTTCTCCTCGCCGGTCTGAATCAGCGCGAACTTGCCATGCTCGGGGAAACCCAGCAGGCCACGGGGGAAGGTGATGACCCGCTCATCGTCCACCGACAGTCGCCCAAAACGGGAAGTCTCGATCTCCATGCGAACTCCATTTCTCTGGCGGCGGGATCGATCGCAGACCCACGCCGCAGTTCTTCTTCCACGGCATCCGCCGCGGCGCGACTTTCGTCGCTCGGTAAAACCGGCCCTGGGCGACACCCGCCACAACGGAAACCGGCCTGTTTTTTCTTCGCCCGGCGATTCCTGCGCCGAGCCATCTGCAACTTCTGCGCTTCGCACGTTTCGGCCTGCGTTTTTGACTCGCAAACCGGCGTGCTCGACGCACACCTTGCTACAAGGCAAGATGCGTGCCGCGCGATATCTCATGTCAGAAAATCCAGCAGCGATTGATCCAGAATCTTCGATGTCGTCAGGTAACTCGCCTGAAGTGCCGTCTGCAGCGTCTGAAACTGGGTGATGGCGCCTGCCATGTCCACGTCTTCAACGCTGCTGAGTAATGACTGTGTCGCCACGTTCTGATCCGCCAACCGCTGCTGGCGATCATCAAAATCCTTGACCCGCGCGCCCGTCGCGCCCCTTACGCGAATCGCCCGCGAAGAGTCGTCATCCATGCCTTCCGCCGACGACGTGATTGCCGCCGTGTCATTGGATCGCAGCGCCTTGCGCAGCTTGTCCAGGTGCGCAAACACACCGTTCGCCTGTACTGGATTTACATCCGTGCCATTGAGCGTCGTTCCCCCCGATGTGCCG
>JBBQCK010000287.1:0-4681 GCA_038318605.1 Tepidisphaerales bacterium
AGGATTCGATCGAGCAATCGAATACGTGGTATGCGCAGGGTGGAATCGCCGCCGTGCTGTCGCCCGGCGATTCGCACGCATTGCATGTGCATGACACCGAAGAGTGCGGGGCCGGACTTTGCGACAACAATGCGGTGCGCACGGTCGTCACCGAAGGGCCAAAGCGCGTGCTCGAGCTGCTGAATTGGGGCGCGCATTTCGATCGAGAAGCGGGCAATCCGCACGATCTGGCGCTCGGCCTGGAAGGGGGGCACAGCTTCGCGCGCATTGTTCACGCCTATGGCGATGCGACAGGGATGGAACTCAGCAAAACCCTGATCAACGCCGCGCGGTCGCACGAAAATATTCGCATCAGTGAGAACAGCTTCGTGATTGACCTGCTCACGGATGGCGGGCGCTGCCTGGGCGTGCTGGCGATGATCGAAGGGCAGATCAATGTGCTGTGGGCGCGTTGTACGATTCTGGCGTCGGGCGGGGCGGGTCAGCTCTATCGTGAAACCACCAATCCCACCATCGCGACGGCCGACGGCCACGCCATGGCTTATCGAGCGGGCGTGAACCTTCAGGACATGGAAATGGTCCAGTTTCATCCGACGACGCTCTATGTCGCCGGGGCGAGTCGTGCGCTGATTACCGAAGCAGTGCGCGGTGAAGGCGCGCAGCTTGTCGATCGAAATGGGCATCGTTTCATGCCCGAGTACCATCCAATGGCCGAGCTTGCGCCGCGCGATGTGGTAAGCCGGGCGATCATCGAGCAGATTCGCAAGACGCATTTTACGCACGTTTATCTCGATGTGCGGCACCTCGATACGGTACGGTTTCGCGCGCGGTTTCCGCAGCTTGCCCGACTGGTGGATCAATTTGACATCAATCTGGGGAAAGATCTCATCCCGATCCATCCGGCCTGCCATTACATGGTCGGCGGGGTAGACGTGGACGAGCACGGCCAAACGAGCCTCAAAGGGTTGTACGCCGTCGGGGAGGCGTCCTGCACCGGTTTGCATGGCGCGAATCGGCTTGCCAGCAATTCGCTGTTGGAGGGCCTGACCTATGGCGCCCGCGCCGGCGCGCATGCGGCCCAGGCGGCCCGCGATGTACCGGCGGCGTTTCCGTTGAATCTCGAACATCGTGTAGAGCCTTCGACGCGTACAGAGTTGGATATTGCCGACGTGCGCAACAGCCTGCGCAGCGTAATGTGGCGTAACGTCGGCATCGAGCGATCCGGCGAAGCCCTGAACGAAACGCGTGAGATCATCGCCTTCTGGTCGCGCTATGTGATGGATAAGGTGTTCAATCCGCGCCTCATAGGTGCCGAGGCGGCGGCCGCGGGGTGGGAAGCGCAAAACATGCTCACAGCAGCGTCGCTGATATCAACCGCCGCCTACACGCGCACCGAGTCGCGCGGCGTGCATTTCCGCACCGACTATCCAGACCGCGACGACCAACATTGGCGCATCCATCTTTTATGGAAGCGGCCGATGGAAACACCGACCCCCGAGGCCGTGGACCAGACCGCGGAGCGCGCCGCGGCCACCTGAGCCACCTTGCGTCCTCGTCCGCTTGAGTTGGAAAAACCCCACCGATTTAAGGGTGGTCCACCCCCGGCTATTCAACCAACCGAATCTCACTCCCACTCTGTACGATCGGTTCAACGCCGCCCTGGCTGGGAGGCGCGGCGCGGGTGTCGATGATGGCGTCTCGCACGTTGCGAAACAGCATGGCGTGCATCGGCAACGTGCCGTGAATGCCGGGAAACACGCCATTTGGGTTCTCGTCTGGCGATGCATTTTCGTCGGGCCATTGCAGGCGCAGATTTTCGATGCGCAAGCCGTGCACGTTGTCGGCGACGACTGCGGCGCGCGCTGCCCGCGTGTGAGGATTGCTGTTGCTCATCTGCTGCGAGCGCATCTGATTGACCGTCAACTCCGGGTCTTCGATTTCCGGCCAGCGCAGGTGAATGTCGCGAAGCGTGACGTTTTCAATCGCCGCGCCATCCGCTGCGGTCATCACGATCCGGCCGCGCGTTTCGGCCGTCAGGCCCGCGACGACGATGTTGCGCATCTGGCCCAACTCGCCATCGGTTCGCCCGTGATGCTGAATGTCCATGTAGATCGGCCGCTCCAGCGGCACGTCGCTCATCGTCCGGCCAGTGATGTTGGAGAATACGACATTTTCGATCGTGCCCGTTTCCCACATCTCGATTTGAATCATCCGCAGCGCCGATCGCACCACGCAGTTGCTGAACGCCACATCGCGAATGCCATGTGTCGTTTCCGCGCCGAGGCCAAGGGCGGCGCAGTTGGATTGCAAAATGCAGTTGGTGACGACGACGCGCTCGCAGGAGCGCGCATCCTGTGTCGCCTTGAGAATGATCGCATCATCGCCGCACCGTAATTCGCAATCGCTGATCCATACGTCGCGGCAACCGTTGATGTCAAAGCCGTCGGTGTTGGGCCCGAAGAGATGGTTGTCCACCGTCACGCCGTTGATGCGCACCTGGTCGCAGCAGTTGGCGTGCAGCGTCCAGCCGGGCGAACCTTTCAGCGTGAAATCGCGCAGCCGCAGATCGCGGCAGTTGCGCAGTTCGAGCATGGGCGTCACGCGCGTCTTTTTCTCGCGCCAGAAAAGGCCCGCCGCGCCCTGTGATCGATCGCCCAGCGGCGGATTCCAGAACGCTTGTCCCTGGCCGTTGATTGTACCTTCGCCTTCGATTGTCAGATGCTCGCATCCATCGGCGACCAGCAGGTGGTACGGTTGGCGGTCCTTGTTGTGGCCGGCCGGCCGGGCCGGGTAATCGGCGATCTCCGTGTGCGCCAGGAGCGTTGCCCCGCGGGCGATGTGCAAAGTCATGTTCGATCGCAGGTCGATCGTGGCAATCGTCCATCGCCCCGGCGGCACAACAACCACACTGCCGCTTTTCCCCGCCTCGTCGATCGCCTGCTGCAGTGCGCGGGTGATCTCCGTAAATCCGGCGGACGGCGAGACGCGATCCGATAAAACTATCGTCACCATTCCTCCCGGCAGGCGGCTGCCGTGAAAACGCAAAACCTGCAGAAAGCTAAACCGCGCCCATGCGGTTCAGATTTTCAAAGCTGGTGCGCACCGCTTCGAGCGGCGGGGTTTCGTAGCAGTTGTCCTGTTCAACAATTCCCCACGGAATCTCCAGCCGGCTCATCGCGGACAGGATCTTCTCAAAATCAAGTTCACCCGTTCCGACCGGTGCAAACCGCTGATCAGCGCCGGCCATGTCCTTCAGGTGGGCCAACGAAACACGCGGCCCGAGCTTGTTGAGATATTCGACCGGATCGCGCCCGCCGCGCTTCACCCAATATAGATCAAGCTCTGATTTGACGATCGCCGGCGATGTTTCGCCAAATAGAATATCCATGGCGATATGTCCTTCGGCATCAACGGTGTCGAACTCGAATGCGTGGTTGTGGTAGGACAACTGCATGCCGCGCGTGGCGCACGCCTCGCCGATCACTTGCAATGAGTGCGCAACCTGCTTCCATGCGTCGGTGGTCCCGCGCCTTAACTCGGGCAGCCAAGGCACCACAACGTTGCGATTGCCAAGTGTCTGCTGATCATCGAGCGCCGCATCAACATTCTGCTCAAGGGTTTCGATGCCAATATGCGCGCCGACAACCTGCAGACCGGCCGCGTCAATTGCCGATTTCGCTTCCGCAGCGCCGGCAAGGTTGCCATAACCCGCCAGCTCGACGCCCTTGTACCCAATCTCAGCGACCTGCTTCATCACGCCTGCAAAATCAGTTCTGGTCAGGTCGCGCAGGGTGTACAGTTGAACGGCAATCTGCGGGCGGGGCATTGTAAATCCTGTATCGATAAAGACTTGAAGAATTTGGCAAATGGCAGTTTTCAGCCTTTGCAGGGGCGTGAACCGGCTGCCTCCGTTTGGCGTAAGACTCTTGGAGCCGCTGGCAGTTATCGAACGCAGCGGCCAGCCTTATGGAGTCCTCCTTCCCTTGGTGGCGCGGAATACATGAAGATCCGCGCCACCTTTTTTGCGCGCCAACGCAACCGCTCATTGCGCCCGATTGAACCGATCTTCCGCAATTTTCCAGTTCACGACATTCCACCACGCGCTGATGTAGTCCGGCCGGCGGTTTTGGTACTTCAGGTAATACGCATGCTCCCACACATCCAAACCAATGATCGGAAACGCGCCCTCCATGATGGGCGAATCCTGGTTGGCGGTGCTGATGACCTCGATCTTCTGGCCGCGCTTTACGAGCCACGCCCAGCCCGATCCAAATCGTGTTGCACCCGCCTGCGCGAAGGCTTCCTTGAACTTGTCAAAACTGCCCAGCGTTGAATCGATCGCCTTGGCGAGGTTGCCGACCGGCGTCGTGCCTTGTTTGCCTGCCGGGTTGAGGATTTCCCAGAAAAGCGAGTGGTTGTGATGCCCGCCGCCGTTGTTGCGAACGGCGGTTTTGATTTCATCCTTCACCATCTGAAGGTTGTTGGCGAGGATCGCGTGCAGTGGCTTGCCGTCGAGTTCGGGCTGCTTCTGCACGGCGGCATTCAGGTTGGTGACGTAGGCGTTGTGATGCTTGCCGTGATGGATTTCCATCGTCTGTTTGTCGATGTGCGGCTCAAGCGCATCCGATGCAAACGGCAGGGGGGGCAGTTCAAATGGCATGGGGCTGGGTCTCCTTAAAGT
>JBBQCK010000288.1:0-4673 GCA_038318605.1 Tepidisphaerales bacterium
AGTGGGGGCGGCGGTGGATCACGATCGACACCTCGCGGGTGGCGCTGGCCTTGGCGCGGGCGCGGATCATGGGGGCGCGGTATCCGTTTTACCTGCTGGCCGACTCGAAGGACGGGCAGGCGAAGGAAGCCGCCGTCACGCAGTCGGCCCCCAGCACCCAGCCGACGCACGGCAACATCCGCCACGGGTTTGTCTACGAGCGCGTGCCGCACATCACGCTCAAATCCATCGCCAACAACGCCGAGATCGATGTGATCTGGGAAAAGTACCAGCAACTTCTCGAACCCCTCCGCCAAAACCTGAACAAAGTATTGGTAGGGTGGGCACCGCCCACAAATTCACCAAAAGACAAAACCGGTGGGCCGTGCCCACCCTATGAAGAATGGCAGATTCCGCGTGAAGCCGATGCGAATTGGCCGGCCGAGGCGAAGAAGTTGCATGCGGACTGGTGGAAGGCCCGCATCGCCCGCCAGAAGGAAATCGACGCATCCATCGCCGCCAAGGCGGAGTTTGAATGCCTCTACGACAAACCCTACGACGACAAAAAGAAGGTCCGCGTGGCCGGGCCTTTCACGGTTGAAAGCCTCAGCCCGCATCGCGTTCTGGGCGTGGATGAAAACGACGACCTCATCGACCCGTGGCAGGCCAGGGGTGACGGGGCCGATGGCGGATCGACTGAAAAACCATCGACCATCCACCATCCCACTTTCGCCACGATGATCCTGCAAAACCTCAAGACCGCCGGCGTGCAGCAGGCCCACAAAGAGGACAAGATCACCTTCACGAGCGTCGTGCCCTGGCCAGGCGAACTGGTCTGCGCCGAAGGACGGTATGAGGAGGTGGATAGTGGGAAGGTGGATAGTGCATCGACATCCACAATCCACCCCGCACCATCCACTACCCGCCGCGCCGCCATCTTCATCGGCCCCGAATTTGGCACCGTCCAGCGGGCCGACCTCGTCGCCGCTGCCCGCGAGGCCGGCGACGCGGGCTTTGATGTCCTCATCGCCTGTGCCTTCAACTACGAGGCCCACGCCACCGAGTTCAGCAAACTCGGCCGCATTCCCGTCCTCAAGGCCCGCATGAACGCCGACCTCCACATGGCCGAGAACCTCAAAAACACCGGCAAGGGCAACCTCTTCGTCATCTTCGGCGAGCCGGATATTGTGGTGGATAGCGGGGAGTGGATGGTGGATAACAGCGGGAAGTGGGTGACGCGATATGAGCGAATTAAGAGACTATCGGGACTTGGAAGTCTGGAAGAGATCAATCGAGTTGGCCGTGACAATCCAGACGCTCTCGCGCGACTTTCCACGGGAGGAACGGTACGGAATGACGTCGCAGATGCGCCGGGCGGCCGTGTCGATCCCGTCGAACATCGCCGAGGGGGCGGAAAGAAACGGGACGGGGGAGTTCATTCAGTTTCTGGGAATCGCCCGGGGATCGGCGGCGGAACTGGAGACGCTCCTGACACTGGCCCGGCGGTTTGGCCTTCTGGAGGAGGCGACGGCACGGACGGCGGCCGACGAGTTGATCGTGATTCGCAGGATGCTCTCCGCGCTGATGAGATCGCTGCGCTCAAAGCGCTGACGGCGGGCTCCTTTCCACTATCCACCATCCACGACCAAATCCGCGTCACCATCCGCGGCGTGGATGTCTTCGACCCCACCAACGGCGAGGTGAGAAGCGACGGTGCCGATGGCATCGCCTGCTGGTTCATCGACACCGACTACAACGAGGAAAGCTTCTTCGTCCGCCAGGCCTATTTCCTGGGCGCCAACGACCCCTACAGCGCGCTCAAAACCACCCTGAAAGCCGAAATCAACGCCGAAGCCTGGGCCACCCTCAACAGCGACACCTCCCGCCCCTTCCCCAAACCCACCTCCGGCCGCATCGCCGTGAAGGTCATCAACCACCTCGGCGACGAGGTGATGAAGGTATTCAAGGTATGAGCCAACGCGCCACCGAAACACATGCCATCAGTAGCTGGCGAAATAGACTTGCGAATCCCGCCCTTCCAATGGCGGCGATGTTACCCGGCATCTGAATACCCCCTCCCCCACCCAAAAGCACAGAAAACCCATCCCTAACAAAATCCTTCTACTCCGCTTGACTCCCGCTCCCACCCCTGCCTACAATTGCAAGTTCACCCCGCGCCGCCCTTCCGAAGCCGGCGCGAAACATCTTCCGCCCCGATAGGCCATCAGCACTTGGATCCGGACCATCGCGCATACCATCACGCTTCACAGGATCGGCGTCGGCTTCTACAAATTGCTCCGGCGCAGGTGGCAGTGGCTGATGGCGCTAACTTTTCAAATACCCCCAAGGGGAGTCGAACCCCTGTTCTTCGGCTGAGAACCGAATGTCCTGGGCCACTAGACGATGGGGGCGTCTGGCCGGGACATGGTTTAACCGGCCGATGGTACGAACGTCAAGAGGAGGTTGCTGAATGCAGGTGCATTCGGCGGTAGGCGCAGAAGTTACAAGTCCGCTGACCGCTGCCCGTGGCGCATCTAAACCATGGCCCGCAATCGTTGGCCCGTCGCGTCCTGGCGCTGATCTTTATTCAGGGATTCGGGCTTCGAGCTACGGATTTCGTAGCGCCGGGACTTGGGGCTCCAAGACCCGCTGCGCATCTTGTCGCCTTGCTTGTGCGTTAGCGCTTTTCTTCACCCTAACCCGTTGCACCAAGCTTTCGGCCATCAATTTCTTCCCGGCATTGCCGGACAAAATCCGCCAGCGCAACCTGCCCGCGGTCGCCGGCCGTTCGGTGGCGTACGGCGACCAATCCCGCCTCCTGCTCCTTTTCTCCCAGCACCAGCATGTACGGAATCTTGTTGATCGTCGCGCTGCGGATCTTCGCGCCGATCTTTTCCGAACCCAGATTCGCCTCGGCGCGAAGCCCGGCCGCCTTCAACTCGCGCAGCACAACCTCGGAATAGGCGCTGGCCTTCTCGCTGACGCTCAGCACCGCCACCTGCACCGGCGCCAGCCACATTGGAAATGCGCCGGCGAAATGTTCGATCAGCACCCCGATGAAACGCTCCATCGAACCGAACGGCGCGCGATGGATCATCACCGGCCGATGCGGCCGGTTGTCCGCGCCGACGTAGCTCAGTTCAAATCGCTCCGGAAGCTGATAATCGACCTGCACCGTTCCAAGCTGCCATTCGCGCCCCAGAATATCCTTCACTACAAAGTCGATCTTCGGCCCGTAAAACGCCGCCTCCCCCGACTCAAGGGTAAATGGAACGCCCAGTGTGGCCGCCGCGTCCTTGCAGGCTTTCTCGGCGCGATCCCACTGGTCGGTTTGGCCGACATATTTGGCGCTGTCCGGATCGCGCAGGCCCACGCGCACGCGGTAGTCTGACATGCCCAGCGTGCCGAGCACGATCTTCACCAGCTCGAGGCAGCCGAGCACCTCATCCGCCACCTGCTCTTCGGTCACGAACAGATGCGCATCATCCTGTGTGAATCCGCGTACGCGGGTCAGGCCGCCCAGCTCGCCCGATTTTTCCCAACGATAGACTGTTCCAAATTCCGCCAGCCGCACCGGCATGTCGCGATAGCTGCGCTGTTCGCTGGCGAAGATGCGGATGTGATGAGGACAGTTCATCGGCTTCAGCAGATATCCATCCACCTCGCCCGCCTCCATCATGTTCGACAGATCCGCGCAGGAGCATTTTTCGCTCGCAAGCCGATCAATCAGTTCTCGATCGACCAGCGGTGGAAACTGGCTCTCACGGTAATACGGATAATGCCCCGACGTGCGATACAGCCCCAGCCGCCCGAGGTGCGGCGTAAACACCTGGCTGTATCCCTGGCGCTTCAGATGTTCGGCGATGAAGTTCTGCAATTCCTGGCGGACAATCGCGCCCTTAGGCTTCCAGAGCACCAGCCCCTGCCCCACCGCATCATCAATCGCAAACAGCCCAAGCGCAGGCCCGATGTTGCGGTGATCGCGCTTCTTCGCCTCTTCGATCTGCTTCAGATATTCATCAAGCTGCTTGCGATCAAAAAACGCCGTCCCATAGATGCGCTGAAATCGATCGGAAGCCACATCGCCATGCCAATGAGAACTGGCGACCGACATGATCTTAAACGCCTTGATGCGCCCCGTTGATGGCACATGCGGGCCCATGCACAAGTCTTCCCAGTTGGCATCCTTCTTTCCAGTGACATACCAACTAAGACACGCCGCCCCGCCGCCGATCGCCCGGGTGGCGTTGTCGATCTTATATTTATTCCCTTCGCCACTCAGACGCGCCATTCCCTCGGCCGGCGACAACTCGTACCGCGCGAATGGTCGATCTTCCGCGACGATCTTCCCCATCTCCGCCTCGATGCGCCCAAAATCATCGCTCGAAATCGGCTGATCGAGCGCAATGTCATAGTAAAACCCGTTCTCAATGGCCGGCCCATACGCCAGCAGCGCCCCCGGCCAAAGTAGCTGAATCGCCTCGGCCATCACATGCGCCGCCGAATGCCGCAAAACCACCAGCGCCTCGGCATCGCGATCGGTCAAAATGGCCAACTTGTGCTCACCCAAAAGCCGCGTGCCCAGATCGACAACCTTGTCGTCCACGCGCGCCGCCACCGCCGCCTGCGCAAGACGCTTGCCAATCGATTCGGCCAGTTGCAAAACGGTCGATCCGTCCTCCACCTGCCGCACC
>JBBQCK010000289.1:0-4669 GCA_038318605.1 Tepidisphaerales bacterium
TATCGAAAATTCGAAAAGCCGCAAACGCGCCAACAACGATCCATATTTCACGCCATCCGCCCAAAAGCGGCAGTCCGACCATGGTGAGGCAAATTCCTGCGGCCTCATCGACCACAAACGCCCCGGGATCCTTCCCGCCAAAATATGACAGCGTCCACGGGCCAAGCTGCACCGCCAACACGCTGAACAGCAGCATCAGCGCAGCAAGCATGATCTGCCATGCCATCGGCGTAATCGCGCCGGCCAGCCGCCATAAACCATGAATGCCCAGAATCAGCGCCGCAGTCGCCAGGCTGCCGGCGGTTCCCGGCCCGATCGGCGAGAGGCCCGCGCCACCGAGGGTTGCAATCCAGAGTCGTTTTGGCTTGGCCATGGGACGAGGTATGAAAATGACGAATGGGCTTTTGCGTGATTACTGTCACATCAACGATCGACGCGAGCCACCGGGCGGGCGATCGGTCGATCAACTGGCGATGACGGCGCGACGTCGGGCTCAGGAACCAAAGGAACCGGCGTTGTGCTGCTGCGAAAAAGCGACACTGCCCGCCGAACATACATCATCCCACTGTAAACCGTCACGCCCAGTGTCAGCCAAATCGACAGATTTCGCAGCCATGTAGCGGCCGTGCGCAGATCGGGATGGCGCGACAAGAACTCCAGCGAATTGACGTAAACGAGAATCGCCAGAATGGTGAACGATTGCAGCCCCATCTTCACCTTGCCGCTCCAGGCCGCTCCAAAATTCCGACCGGCGCTTTCGCTCATCCCGCGAAAGGTGGTGACAAGCAGCTCGCGAGCCAGCAGGATAATCACCATGCCGGGTGCAATGCCCGTGATCGTCTTTACCACAAAAAGTGGTGTGTGAACCTGCGATGGAATCTGATTCGCGTCGGGGATGATGAAATTTTTGCCGGCGAAGAAAATAAATGAGCCGAGCACGAGTATTTTGTCCACGAATGGATCGACGACCCGCCCGAACATCCCTTCGACATTCCATTTGCGCGCCAGATAACCGTCGAGGAAATCAGTCGTCAGCGCGATGGCGTAAACGACAAAGGCCGCATTGAGCAGTAGCGAACCGCCCCGGCCTTCATATTGATAAAACCCCAGCATCACGAAAAACACCACCGCCAGCACAAGACGCGCGCCGGTGAGCAGATTGGGGACGTGGCGGAACATCGCTGCGCGATTGTACGGCCCTTGCGAGCGCCGGCAACGCCAGATCGGCATCGCGGCTCTCAATGCGCGTTTTCGCCACTTATGATCGTTTGCACGATCGGTAATAGCTCGCCGATGACACGGATGACGAAATCCGCTGCGGAATGGCGCAGGTCGGCCGACAGCGGATCGCGCAGGACCGTGCGCATGCCGATCCGCCGCGCGCCAACGATGTCGGCATTTACGGTGTCGCCGACGAACAGCGCCTGCTCCGCCGGCAAGCCCAGCTCTGTCAGCGCCTGTTGAAACATTCGGCGATGCGGCTTGGGCCGGCCCACCTCCGATGAATAGACTCGAACGGGCAGCAGTTCCAAAAGTCCAGCATCGCGCAGATGCCTGTCATGCACGACGGCCGGCACGAACGTATTGCTGACCAGGGCGAGCTTCAAGCCCATCTCGTGAAGGGCAGTCAATGTAGGAATGACATCGTTGGCAATGCGGATGTACTGCAAAAGCGGCTGATACCACGTCCACGCAAGCGCTTCGAGGGCGGGCTCGTCCATCGTCCATTTATTGCGCTCGGCGTGGCGGCGGAGGAGCGAAAGGCTGTTGAACTCTCGCCGGGTCAGGCGAGAGGCAAGCACCGCCCATCGCAACGCGCGATATTGTTCCTTCCAATAGTTTCTGTAGGACGGCATCGCATGGCCGGCGTCGGAAAGATGCCGATAGCTCAGCCGTGCCCCATGATCGAACACCGCCCGCCGATCGAGCGGTGCAAAGTCGATGAGCGTGTCGCCAAGATCAAAGAGCACGGCGCGGAGCATGCTGCATAGATTCGGCGGGGGGCGGTGCGGTTGCAAACGAAAATTGCTGTGGGCCGCGGGCAGAAGGCGGAGGGAGGTGGCGGGAACTGGCGTTAACTGCGCTCGGGATCGCTGCTGAGCCGTTATGGCTGACTCGGGGGTTCGGGTTCCCGAATTTGGATTTCGCGCCTGCCATCGCCATCGCGTTCCGCCTGCACTCCGTCCTTCCATCGAATGCGCAGTTCGCATATGTTATGTGCCGTACGCCGATTCCGGCTGACGGGCCGGTGCCATTGGCATCTCGGGACTTATGCTCGAAAGGACTTCGTAACGCTGTGGACATCGAGCCAATTTTGAAAATCCTGGCGCGGTGGTTTCATATCGTGCCGGCTTGCCTGGCGCTCGGGGGATTGTTCTTCATTCGCATCGTATTTCCAATCGCAGCGCGCCAATGGCCGGCGGATCAGCGCGAGATGGCTTATCTTTCGCTGCGACGCGTGTTCAAAATGGTCGTGCACACCTGCGTGCTGCTGCTGCTGATCAGCGGTACATATAATACGATCGTCAATTGGAAGATTTATTCCCTGCACCGCGGCCTGATGCATGGCCTGTGGGGAATGCATTTGATTTTGGCGTTGGCCGTATTCGCGATTGGGTTCTGGCTGTTGGCCGGACCCAGGCCGCCGGCTTCCCATAAAAAATGGGCGGCAATTTCGCTTGGCTTGATCTTTATTCTGATCGCACTGGCCGGCACGCTGCGATATGCGCGCGATGCTTATGGTCATGCAGGCTGAAGCACTTTGCATTTGCTAGCTGACATCCTCACCACGGCGCCGGCATGGGTGAATCACATTATCCAGCCGATCAGCCGCTGGCTGCACATTGTTGCGACCACGCTGCTGGTTGGCGGCACGCTTTTTTTCGAACTGGTGCTGCCGATTGCCATCGCGGACCTGCGCAAGGAAGATCAGTTGTATGTGTTCGCGCGGGCGCGGTGGGTGTTTCGCTGGGTGGTGTGGATCAGCACTTCGATTTTGATCACCACGGGGATTCTGTCGCTCGATCGACTCTGGCAGACCTACCACACGCCGATGGTGCGGGGGGGATTTCCGCAAAGCCTGCCATGGGCAATCGCCCACATGGCGTTGGGTGCCGCGTCCATTGTGATTGCGTTGTCGCTGACCATTGGCGGCCGGCCGCCCAAGCATCCGATCCGATGGATGCGAGTGAACCTCGTGCTGCTGCTTGTTGCAGTCGTTCTGGCGTCCACCTCGCGGCATGTGCGCCTGACGATTTACGAAAACCTGGGTCCGCCGCCATATTGGATGAATTTGCAGCACCATCCATCCGGCGAGCAGGGACATGGGATATTGGGCGGGCCCCAGGCGCGGAGCGTCGATGCGAATGGGGCGATACAAAGTCGCGATTGAGAGCCCCGTGAACGACGCTCGTGACGAAAACTCCATGCCTGTGCCGGCTCCATCGGGCTTGGAGATTGCGCCGGGGGTAATGGTTTCCGAGGGGCTTTTCCGCTGGCAGTTTTCGCGCTCCTCCGGGCCGGGCGGGCAGAATGTCAACAAGGTGAACACGCGCGCAGAGTTATGGCTTCCGATGAGCGCGCTGGCCACCTTGCCGGCGGACACAATTGAACGCCTTAAGGGTCTGTTGGGTAAGCGATTGACGCAGGCTGCCGAAATTCATCTCGTCGGCGAGACCGGCCGATCCCAATCCGCCAATCGAGCCGCCGCACTTGAGCGATTGCGCGAACTGCTCATCGCCGCGATGCATCGCCCAAAAAAGCGCCGCCGCAGCCGGCCGACCTATGCATCAAAACAGCGGCGGCTGGAAGGCAAAAAGCGACGCGGCAACATCAAGTCCGCCCGCCGCCCACCCGGCTCGGAATAGCGTTTTCATCGTCGTCTTGGACGGCCTTTCATCGAACCGTCATCGCGTCGGTCACGATGCGATTCAGCCGATCGATCAGATCTGCGCGCGGAGATTCCAACTGCTCGCCGGTGGTGAAGTCCTTGATCGCAATCACGCCCCTGGCAATCTCATCCTCCCCGAGGATCAACGCGTGCGTGGCATGGTTGCGGTTGGCGATCTTGAACTGCGCTTTCGCCCCCCGCCCGCCGAAGTCCATATCGGCGCAGAGCCCGGCTTGCCGCAGGTCGGCCAGCAGCTTCCATAATTCGATGCGGGCAGCCTCGCCGTGATGAATGAGCCAGAACAGCGGGCGGTTATTATTTGGAAGCGTTGCGCCCTGCGCTTCCAGCGCGAGCAGCAGCCTCTCAAGACCGGAACCAAATCCCACGCCGGGTGCGGGCCGGCCGCCGAGCTGTTCGACCAATGAATCATATCGCCCCCCGCCCCCCAGCGCATTTTGCGCGCCCAGCCCGCCGCCGGTCACCTCCCACAGGGTGTCGGTGTAATAATCAAACCCGCGCACCAGCCGCGGATTTACGCGAAATGCCGCGCCCGTTTCTGCCAGAAGCGACTGAACGCGATCGAAGTGCGCGCGGCTGCGATCGGATAGCGCATCGATTGACGGGGGCGCTGCGATACAGGCTTCCTGATCTCGTGGATCCTTTGAATCGAGAATGCGCAACGGATTCTCGTCCAGCCGCCGCTGCGATTCTTCGGAAAGCGCATCGCGGCGAGGCGTGAAATGCGCCACCAGCATTTCGCGATAGCGGGCCTTGCTCTCC
>JBBQCK010000290.1:0-4665 GCA_038318605.1 Tepidisphaerales bacterium
AAGACCGCTTTGGACGTCGCCCAAAGCAACTACGAAGTCGAAAAACTCAATGCCCTGGCACTCGTCTCCGAGGCCGGCACCCGCAACGTCGAACGCGAAGTCGCCAGCCAACGCCTGGCCGACACAAAAATCCGCGCGCCCCAAACCGCTTCGCAGGCCAATGGCGCGCAACCAGCAACTTCGCAGCCGTCCGCCTCTCCTCTCGCAGGCGCCGCGGCAACCCGGGATGATCGCGACGAGAACGACCGCGGCGAAGCCGATCGAGAAGCTTCCGCGCCATCCCTTCGATTTCACGTCGTCGGCCGGATGATCTCCGCCGGTGAATATGTCAAGGAAGGCACGCCCGTGTATCGCGTGGTGGATGACAGCGTCATCAAGCTGCGCGCGGCCGTTCCAGAGCGGTTCAGCGATCGCATCCAGATGCGACCGCCCGGCCAGGAACTGCCCGCCGTCGTGCAGATCGAAGCGTACCCCGATCAATTCGTCGGCCGGGTCATGCGCGTCAATCCACAGGTCGATATCGCAAGCCGCACTTTTCAGGTTGAAATCTGGATCGACAATCCTGACGGCAAGCTGCGCAGCGGCGCGTTCGCCCGCGCATCCATCCGCACAGGCCTGGACCACGACGTGTTGTTCGTGCCGCAGGACGCGGTCGTCAGTTTTGCCGGTGTCAACAAAATCTTTCGCGTCAAGGACGGCAAGGCCGAGCAATTCCTCGTTTCGATCGGCCAGCGTATCGAGCGCATGCGCGGCCCGCAGCGCATCTCCTATGTTGAAATCACCGGCGGCATGACCGGCAGCCAGCCCGTTGTCGTCGAAGGAATGAGCAAGCTGGCCAGCGATGTGCTGGTCAAGGTGGTGCGCACCCTGCCGCCGCCCTCTGCCGCCGCGTCGCCCCCGACCGCAACCGGCGCAACAACCGCGCCGGCGAGCGAAACTGCGCCCATGGGCGCGCCCCCGCGCTCACAACCCGTCGCCCCCTTATCCGCTACTCGAAGCGTTCATTAAACCCCGATCGAAATGTCCCTGCCCGCCGTCTGCATTCGCCGCCCGGTATTCACCACCATGCTGGTGTTGTTGCCCGTTGTACTGGGTGCCATGGCGTACTTCCGCATGGGGATCGATCTCTTTCCCAACGTCGAATTTCCCAACATCATCGTCAGCACCGCCCGCCCGGGCGCCAGCGTCGATGAAATGGAAATCGGCGTCACAAAACTGGTCGAGGAGAGCGTCAACACCATCGCCGGCATCGACGAGCTTCGCAGCACCACCCGCGAAGGCCTGAGTGTCGTCACCATACAGTTCGTTCTGGAAAAAAACCGGGACATTGCCCAGCAGGAGGTGCAGGGAAAGATCAACACCATCATTTCGCGCCTGCCCACCGGAACCGAAACCCCCGTCGTTGACAAATTCGACATCGACGCCATCCCCGTCGTGCAGATCGCCGTCTCCAGTCCGCGCAGTCTGCGAGAATTGACCGAACTGGCCGACAAGCGCATCAAGGACAGCCTCTCCAGCCTCAGCGGCGTGGGTTCGGTGGTCGTCGTCGGCGGCGAACGCCGCGCCGTCAACATCACTATCGACGCCCAGAAACTACAGGGATACGGCCTGTCGATCGACCAGGTGCGTCAGGCGCTGGTCAGCCAGAATCTCGAACTACCCGGCGGCCGGGTCGATCAATCCAGCCGCGAACTGGTGCTGCGCACCATGGGACGCGTCGAAAGTGTCGAGGCGATCGACAATCTGATTGTTGCCCAGCCGGCCGGCACGCCGCCGATTTATCTCTGGCAACTCGCGCCCGAACGCCCCGCCGGCCCTGACGGCATTCGGCCGCGGCCCGTCGCGGCCGTCGATGGCGTCGAAGAGCCGCGCACCCTCGCCCGCCTCGACAGCAAAAATACCGTCTTTCTCGTCGTCCAGAAACAGTCAGGCACCAATACCGTCGCCGTCATCGACGGCATCAAGGCCAAACTCAAAATCGTCGAGGAGGGCCTGGCCGGCGAGGGACGCAGCGACGTCAAATTCGAGGTCATTCGCGACCAATCGCGCTTCATCAACGCCTCACTCCACGAGGTCAAAACGCACCTCGTCCTCGGCGCGATCCTGGTCATGCTCACCATCCTGCTGTTTCTGCGCGATTGGCGCACCATGTTGATGGCAGGCGTAGCCATTCCCGTTTCGCTCATCAGCACCTTCTTTGTCATGTGGATGCTGGGAATGACGCTCAACAACATCACCATGCTGGCGCTGGTCTTGTCGATCGGCATCGTCATCGACGACGCCGTCGTCGTGCATGAAAACATCTTCCGCTGGATGGAAGAAAAACACATGTCCGCTTTTCAGGCCGCCCTGGGCGCGACAAAGGAGATCGCATTGGCGGTCATGGCCACCACCTTTTCGCTGGTGGTCATCTTTCTGCCAATCGCCTTTATGAGCGGCCGGGTCGGGCGATGGTTCAGCAGCTTCGGCATCACCTGCGCCGTCGCGATTCTCGTTTCGCTGTTGGTCAGCTTTACGCTGACGCCCATGCTCTGCTCGCGATTCCTGCGCCTGAGCGCCTCCGCCCAAAAAGGCAACCATCACAGCGGCGGGATCTATGGCCGCTTTGTTGAATCCCCCTACATGTCCATCCTGCACTGGGCCTTGCGCAATCGATGGGTTGTCATGGTCTCGGCGCTTGCGGTAACCCTGACAATCTTTCCGCTTCCGTTTGGGAGGCTGCTCAGCTTCGGCAGTGGCACGCTGGCAGCGAAGCTCGACTGGGCCAACTATCCGGGACTGTTCAAGATTGTCGGCAACGAATTTCTTCCCAAGGATGATCAGAGCGAATTTGAAATCGCCATCACCACGCCCGAAGGCTGGACGCTATCGCAAAGCGATCATGTCTTCACCCGCATCGAAAGCTGGGTGCGCGACAAACTCATCGACGAAAAAACCGGCAAGCCCCTCGCGGTCAACGTCCTGACAACCATCGGCGACACGTCCGGCAAAAATGCCCGCGGCCAGGGGGATGTCACACAGGGAAGCGTTTATGTACGCCTCATTGACCTTGAGGATCGTGGCAAAAACGGCCTGCCCAAATTCGATCAATTCGAGGTGATGGGCCGCGTCCGCAAAATGCTCGCCGCCGATCCCGAGTTTGCCACCCTTCGCACCAGTGTGCAGGTGCCCAGCGGCATCAGCGGCGGCGGCCGGCAGCAGGACATCGAATACAATCTCGTCGGACCGGATCTCGAACGCCTCATCGGCTATAGCGACCAGATCGCCGAGCAGTTGCGCCACACCCCGGGCTTCCTTGACGTTGACACCAGCATCGCCCTGCGCCAGCCCGAGCTGCGCGTAAACGTCGATCGCCAGCGAGCCGCCGACCTTGGCGTCAGCATCGAAACCATCTCCGCCACCCTCCGCACGCTCGTCGGCGGGCAGATCATCTCAGACTACAAGGACGCCTCCGTCGGCGAACAATATGACATCTGGCTTCGCGCCCAGGGCGTCGATCGCTCCGATCCATCCGCCATCGCCAACCTGACCATCCCCTCTCCCCGAGGCCCGATTCCACTCGCCAGCGTCGCCACCCTTGATGAGGCACGCGGGCCGTCCAAGATCGAGCGTTTCGCCCGCCAGCGCAAGCTGTCGATCATCGCCAATCTTGTCGGCCTGCCGGTCGATCGCGCGGCCGAAAAAATCGACCGCATCTCGAAAGACATGCACATGCCCGCCGACTACCAGCTCATTCCCGCCGGCCGGGCCAAGGTGCAGAACGAGTCCAACGCCGCCTTTCTGCTTGCCTTCGGCACATCGATGGTCTTCATGTACATGATCCTCGCCGCCCAGTTTGAAAGCTTTATCCACCCGATCACCATTCTCATGGCCATCCCAATCACGATTCCCTTCGCACTGATCTCCCTGATCGTGCTGGGCCAGCCTTTGTCGCTCTATTCGATATTGGGCCTGTTTCTGCTCTACGGCATCGTCAAGAAGAACGGCATTCTTCAGGTCGATTACACCAACGTCCTGCGCGCCCGCGCCCGCGAAAACCCCGCCGAGCTTCCGCCCGAATTGCGCGATCAGCCGCCCGACGGCAAACCGATCCGCCGTTGGGCGATACTCGAGGCCAACCGCACCCGCCTGCGCCCAATCCTCATGACCACGCTGATGCTGGTGGCCGGCATGATCCCCATCGCCCTGGGCCGTGGCCCCGGCGCCGCCACCCGCGCCTCAATGGCCAAAGTCATCGTCGGCGGCCAGGCCCTCAGCCTGCTGCTATCCCTCCTTGTCACGCCAGTGGGCTATTCGCTCTTCGACGACCTGCGAAAGAAATTCGCCCGCCGGGAAAGCAGGGTAAAATTGCCACACGATGAAACGCCGAAGCCGGCCGAGATGGCCGGATGAACGTGAAGACGTGAAACGTGAGGCGGTCGGCGGCCTTTTACCCGCAACTCATAAACGCCAACATCGTCCGGCAACCTGCAACTTCCCCCGACGCCTTCGGCCGCCAACTTCCTTCACGACGGGCGGGGCCATGCCGCAGCCGCCTATCCGCCGCGATTATCAGCCACAAGCCCCCTCAACACTGTAAACGCACTTACTTACGGCCAGACCACCCCGATCAACCCGGCAAAAGTAAGGACTTTTACCCTGAAACTATGGACGGAAGGCGCGAAA
>JBBQCK010000291.1:0-4623 GCA_038318605.1 Tepidisphaerales bacterium
TGCCAGTCCGATGCCCGCGACTGCCAACGGCAAAGGCGCTGTTATATGGTTGACCAAATTCGGATGCAGATCGAAGAGTGAGAAGTGAATCCATCTTGCTGCAGCCACTGCCGCGAAAATGGCGGCACCGGCGATGGCTGCCTGTATCACCGACAACCGGCGCAGTGCCAGTGCGCCAAAAGTCGCGACAATCAGCGACGCAGGCAGCATGCCAATCATTCCTGGCATAGCGAGTGTCAGCACAATCGAGCAGGCAATAGCACCATGCACAACTGCGGTGAGGCAGTTTCGAAACGATCTCGTGAATACGCTTCGAATCCGGGCGCGTACCATGCCCAGCGACAACGCCACGCCGTTGGCGATGTGGGCAAGTGCTATGATTTCAATGAGCCGCGCCGTGCGAAACAACTGGGCTCGGATGACTATCGGAATCGGCAGCCATTCAACAAAGATCGTTCCGATCAGCATGAGCCCGCCGGCCGCGGTCGCCATGGCGATGGATGCCCGTCTGGTGCGCGCGGGCATCCGCATCGACACTGCAACTGCTCCAAGCGCCGCGATCATCGCGAATCGCGGGACATCGCTGTTGCCTGCGCGCCACCACATCGAAGGTAGCAGGTGATCGCCAGATCGGATGCGCATGAGGTTAACCCATGCCGCGCCATAGCTCTGGCGTTCGAGAAGTATTGGCACCAACGTCGGCGCGGCGAGAAGCATCAGGGTCGCAATACATATAGCTGTGACTCGGGCACGCTCCGTGCGTCGCATGGCCGCATCAGCCATCAGCGCCGCCAGGCCAAAAACGACGACGTACGCGCCCGTCAGTGCATGGACATTAAAAAGTACGCCAGCCAGCGCAAACGCGCGCACATACCGACCTTCAAACATCCACGCCAGCGCCCATACCGCCACGGGGAGCGCCAGCCAGGTATGCGTGAAGCCAACGCTGTACATTTCCTCACCCGCGAGGGCGTGAAGATGCCCACTGAGCAGAACAATCACCAACACCACCGCCTGCGCGGGGCGACGAAACATCGCTCGCGCCAGCCGCATCGCCGCCGCGAACATCAGCGCGCTCGTCAACACATGCAGTGTGAAATATCCCCCCTGCACCCATCCGGCCGAAGCCAGAGGCGCCAGCAGTTTAAAAAAAAGACTTGGGTAACGATCGGCGGATGCTCTGACCATTGAGTCGCCGGCGAAATTACGCGCATTTGCATAATGCCGCAGCAGCGGAATCTGAATCGATTGATTGCCGACGCCGAACTGGTATCCCGCAATCGATAGTTGCAGCGCCGCCAGCAGCAGACACCCAATCGCTTTCGATGCAATCCTGCCCAACCGCCCCTGCCGGCGGCGCAAACGCGGCATGTCTTGGCGCGTATCAACATGTGGTGGCGTTTTGGGCACTGACGGGTGCGAAATCATCGAGATGCGGTTATAGGTTCAGGAACATGAAACGCTACGCCAGAAAGCCTGCGGCGTTGACGTTGCTCGCCTTTGCAGCGGCGTGCGGCGCCACGTTCATTCACGGTCAGTCGCGCGCAGGCGACCAGAATGCAGCAGAGCAGGCTCTCTCGCCGGATGATGCCCGCACAAATTATCGTGAACTCGCGGCCAATTGCCTACACGATCTGCAGAGCGATCCATACAATCGCGAAATACGGCTGCGGGCTGGTTCATTTCTGGCGTTGGCAGGCGATCCTGATCCATTTTATTCATTTGTTCGTGATCTGGTTTACAGCGATGCACGGCTGGCAGTCGATCTGCTAGATAGGGCTGAATGCAGGACCTATCTGACCCAGCCGCGATTTGTCGCGTTACAGGCCGAGGCTCGTGCCCAAAGCATGGATTAGTGCACCCGACTTCATTCGATTCCGCAATGTCGATGAACCCCTATCCGCCGGCGTCATTTCCCAATCCAACCGCGCCGCCAGCAGGCGCCTCATTCGGCCGGGCAATCATAATTCTATTGCTCGGCGCGCTGATGGGCGTCTTCGTCTTCCGCGCGATTTCGCAGCATGCGCCGACCCGGCTGGCCGGCCCGGCAACGCAGCCACGAGCCATCCAGCCGCGCGCCGATCTCTCCGATCTGGAAAAATCGCAAACTGATCTATTCGCCCGTACGTCTCCATCCGTCGTCTTCATCACCACATCGGCCGAGCAAATGGACCCTTGGTCGATGAGCGTCCAGGAAGTGCCGCGCGGTAGTGGATCGGGGTTCATCTGGGACGACCTCGGCCACATCGTCACCAATTTCCATGTAGTACAAGGCACCAGCAGCGCAACCGTCACTTTGAGCGGCCACGAATCGTATGAAGCGACTGTCGTGGGTGTATCACCCAACCACGACCTCGCCGTGCTGCGCATCAACGCGCCACGCGATCAGCTTCCCGCGATCGCTGTCGGCGCCAGCCGTGATCTGAAGGTCGGCCAGGCCGTTTATGCGATTGGCAATCCGTTCGGTCTCGAACAAACCATGACCAGCGGCATCGTCTCGGCCTTGGGTCGTCGCATTCGCAGCGCGGCCAACACCCCGATCGACAATGTCATTCAGACGGATGCCTCTATCAATCCTGGCAACAGCGGCGGACCCTTGCTCGACAGCGCGGGGCGCCTTATCGGCGTCAACACCGCGATTTATTCCCCCTCTGGCGCCAGCGCCGGCATTGGCTTCGCCGTACCTGTTGACACCGTCAATCGCATCGTGCCGCAGCTCATCAGCTCAGGCAAAGTTGCCCGGCCCGAAACCGGCATACTTATCGACGAGCAGTACAACAAGCGGATTCTCGGCCCTCGCCATGTAAGCGGCGTGTTGGTGCTGCGCATCGAACCTAAATCGCCGGCGGCGGCCGCAGGTATAAAGGAAACGCGCCTCTATCGTGGCGGCCGGCTCACGCTGGGCGACATCATCCAGCAGATCGACGAGCAACCCATCAACGATACCGACGACTATTTCCTAGCACTCGATAAACACAAAGCCGGAGACACGATCCATCTCAAACTGTTACGCGACAATGCGACGATCGAAGCAGATCTGACGTTAAGTGCGGCGCAGTAGGCCGTCAGCAGGCGGCAGGCAGAAAGCAGGCGGCGGTGGACGGGATTTGAGTCCGTCCACCGCCAGTGTGCTTCGGGAGGCTGCAATATTCTGACGGCAGTAAACACAAGCATGAGCACATGCCTGCTCAACTGAAAATTTGCAATACCAGGTGCTACAAGCCCGTCAATGGCAAACATTTCATCGCCTACCGCCTACTGCCTGCTCTCCTATCCAGGCAACTTCCCTTTGGCTGCTGTAAGCAGTTTCTCAAAGTCGTCCGGCGCGATTTCCTTCTTCTTTGCTTCGCCGGTGAACGGGTCGGCCAGCGCCTTAATTTCGGCGACTTTGTCCGCGGTATCCTTGCCTGTCGCCTTTGCCCATGAGTTGTACAAGCTGTAGACGCTCAGGGCCTGCTGCTCGATGCCGAAAGCGCCAAGTGGCTTGGCGTCGATGCCGGCAACCGCCTTGATCAATGCGCCGGTCATGGCCTCATCCGGCTTGGCGGTGTTCATCGCAACAGCGGCCGCGTCAGCGGCTTTTGCAAGTTCATCCGCAGCGGCTGAAGCGGCCTTGGCGTCGGCGAATCCACCATCGGCGGCTGCCTTTACCGCATCAGCGGCCTTGCCGATAGCTGCACCGTCCAGGCCAGCCACATTAGCGGCGATGGCCGCCTTCATCATCTCAACATGTGCCGCAAGCTGCGAATTGGCGGCCTTCATGGATTCTGCATTTGACCCGCCGTCGGCGCGGCTCTTCAACTGATGCGCCGCCTCGCGAACGCACACCGCCTGGCCAACGAGCCACTGGCGCGTGTCGAAGTATTTCTCGGCCGGTTCGCGCCAATGCGGCGGCTCGATCTGCGCGTAATAGGTCAGCTCAAACGCCGGCACGGGATGGCCGGCCGCGACCATCTTTTCATCAATCGCCAGATGGCATGTCGCGCACTTATTACCGCGGGCAAGCAGATCCTTGGTGTAGTAAAGTCCAGTCGCCGCCAGCAATTTGGAGTTGTCCCTGCCGGCCGCTTCAAACTGCTTTTCCGCCCACCCGGCCTGACCATGCGGCGTGCGCCACTGTTCGCTCGGGCCGTGGCATGCGTTACAGGTCACGCCCTCACGCAAGCTGAATTTTTCGCCCTGCAATTCCTTCGGAACGTTCACGGAGTGGCAGCCGATGCATTGCGGGTCGGTGATCGGCGAAGTGATCTTCATGCCTTCCATGACCTTCTTCAGCACTTCGCTCTTTTTGTCCGCCAGCGACTTGCTGAATGCCTTGGCATGCAGGTCCATTCGCTTCCAAGTTGTGACCTCGTTTGCCAAGGGCTTGGGCGCCGCGGCGGGCGTGGCTTCGGAGTGGCAACCGGCCCCGGCGCAGGTCTGCGAGCCCTCGAATTTGAATTTCGAGTTGGTCGCGTCGATCAGGTCCTTGCTCGGATTAGGCGCCTCTGCACCGGTGACAAAAGACGACGGGCGCAGGGCGCACCACGTCAACGCAACGCCGCCGATCAGAAAGGCCGCAACCCTGCCTGCCCGCTTGGTTCGATGGGTCATAAAATCACCTGCTCAGCTCGCGAAAAGATG
>JBBQCK010000292.1:0-4614 GCA_038318605.1 Tepidisphaerales bacterium
GATGATGAAGCAGAAGACGCCCGTAGGGATGGATGAAGGCATGTCGATCAACTGGAAAATTGACACCCGCCGGGCCGCGGCCGGCCGGACTCGCGTGAGTCACCCGTTTTTCAGCACGATGCGTTCAAGCGTGTTGGTTACATCCTCGCATCCGTCGATCGCCCCTTCGATCATGTCGTAAAGTTCCTTCCACTTCATAACGTGCAAAGCGTCGTGGCTGCCGTCGAACAACTTGCTGATGGCCGCGTGATTGTTTTCGTCCCCCACGTTTTCAAG
The DNA here is from genome assembly GCA_038318605.1 of Tepidisphaerales bacterium. Lineage (GTDB taxonomy): Bacteria > Planctomycetota > Phycisphaerae > Tepidisphaerales > Tepidisphaeraceae > JBBQCK01. The sequence continues at coordinate 277 of JBBQCK010000292.1, forward strand.
GCGATGAACCTCGATCAGCTTGTCAGAAAGCTCCGACAGCTTTCGGCTTTTTCGCAGCCGATGCACCGCTTCCCGTAGCGCCATGGCGGATATGACCAGCACATCGGACTGTTTTACAAAAGAAGGCTCCATCTCTTTTATGTGATAGAGCGCAAAGCGCTTGCAGACCGCGTCGATCGTATCGACGATGTCGTCCAGCTCTCCTACCAGGGTATGAATGTCCTCGCGATCAAACGGCGTTATGAAGGTGCGGTCGAGCCGTTCGAGCGCCGCATGGGCGATTTCATCGGCGTCGTGCTCCTCCTGGCGAATCAGGGTGGTGAATTCCTCGGTGCGCGCTGGAAAATGCGTCGCCAGCTTGTGCAGATGCTCGGCGCACGAGACGACATGCCCGGCCAGTGTTTCGAACAAGTCGAAGAAAACGGTGTCCTTCGGCAGCAGATTGAACATCAGATTCTTTTGAAAAAGCCCGGGAACCCAGCTCCGGCGTTTCTCTGCCCATCCGGGCAGTCGAATCGCCGCTTTGAACCAATGACATTTGCGAAGCGCTATTCTTGCGCTTGCGTTTTATGAAGTTGGGATTGTAAAAGCCATCCTGCACGTTGCAAGCCGAGGTCGGCCGCTCAAAAATTGTCCGGCGACGCGATGGCCACTCGTTCGCGCCTGAAAGTATCGCTGTCGCTATTATTGATTCCGCGGCCGCTTTCCAGGTCCACTACAGGAGCCTCTCATGCCCACCAGTAATCCCGCCCAAATCCTGCTCGCCCACAACACCAGGGCGACGCGGCAATTTATTCAGGCAAGCAGCGGCCTTCCCGAGGAGCAGTTTCATCGCCGCTTTGAAATGGGTGTCGGGTCGATTCACGACACGCTTCGACACATTCTGGGCGCGATGCGAAGCTGGGCCGAGCTGCTGGCGGGGAAGGAGTTTTCCGCGAGGCTCGAAACGCAGGGCAACCTGACGCCGCAAAAGCTGGTGGAATTGAACGAGCAAATCGCGGCCGATTTTTCAGGACATGCCCTGGGCCGGCCGCTGGACGAAACCGTCTCGCGCGACCGTGGCGGCAAGATGTATACATTCACGCGCGGCGCGGTGCTGACTCACGTGATGACGCACGGCATGCACCACCGCGCACAATGCCTCAATATGTTTCGCCAGATCGGCGTCAATCCACTGCCCAAGAGCAGTGTCATGGAATGGACGATTTCACCCGACGGCGACCCGGCCGGCGTTTGAACGGACTTATCGCAAATGACGTCGAGCCAATTGCAATGAGCAATGGACCTGCGCGGGCTCGCTCGTGCCCCTATGTCAGCGCGATGGATGCGATGTCGCGTGGTTGTGGGCGATGAGCATCTTCACGATCTCCTCCCGGCCAAATGTTCGCGCGATGTCCAGTGGCATTTTCCCGTATCGGTTGCGCACGTCGGCCGGCGACTTCGCGTCCAGCAGCGCCCGAACCACCTCCACATGCCCGCGTTGCGCCGCGATGTGAATCGCCATGCCTTCCCGACCCAGTTCGTTGAGGCTCGCGCCCCGCCCAATCAGGTACTTGACGATCTCGACCCGCCCGCCCGCCGCCGCCCAGTACAGCGCTGTGCCCCCGGCCGGCACATTTTGTTCAATCAGGAGGGGGTTCTTCTTCAGCATCGCCTCCACTTGATCCCGCCTCCCCATGTATGCCGCCGCCGTAAGGTCAACCTCGGCTCCGCGCTCCACCAGCAATTTCACGATGTCGTCATTACCGCTGTACATCGCCGAATGCAGCACATCGCCATAGTGTGGGTTTTTGGCTGACGCCTTCGCCCCCAGGTCCAGAAACATCCGCACCAGTTCCACATCCCCCGTGGTGACCGCATTCTCAAACGGCATCAACTTGATGCCCCCACCCGAAATTTGCGCCCCCGCCTTCAACAGCCGCTTACAGGTCCCCACGTCGAAATGCTCCAGCGCCATCGTCAGCACCGACCGGCCGGCCGAGTCCACCGATTGAATGTCCGCACCGCGCGCAATCAGCAATTCAAAGACTTTCGGGCTTTCCTTCGTCCACGGCCACTGCGCCGTCACCGCGTGCAATGGTTGCCCACCCCGATCATCCCGCGCATGCACATCCGCCCCCGCATCCAGCAGCACCTCCGTCCCCGCCTCGCTCGCCACCACATGCAGCAATGTCGCCCCGGCCGGCCCCCGCGCCTTCACTAGTTCCGGCTTCTCCTTCAACATCGCCGCCAGCACCTCATCCCGTCCCAGCATCGCGACCGAGAATGGATCGAGCGAAACCCCCCGCGCCACCAGCAAATCCACGCCCGCCCCATCGCCCTGGGCCGCCAATTCCTGCATCATCGTCCGGCCGTTGTAGTTCACCGCGTCCGTTCGCGCGCCCGCCTTCAGCAGATCTGTCATCAGCCGGTGTCGCTTCTCCAGCGGCGAAGCACCGAGCGCATTAAGCAAGTCGGCCCTGTCGTCGGCGAGGTCGTTTACTTTCGCCCCATTCGCCAGCAAAAACTCGGCAATTTCGATATGACCTTGCCCCACCGCCACACTCAACGCCGTCTCCCATGCCTGAGTTACATATGTGTAATCCGCGTTGGCGTTCACACCCGCTCCCTCGGCCACCAGTCGGCGAACCAACGCCAGATCGCCATGCCACGCCGCCATCGACAGCTTCTCCTTCTTCTGCTCGTCGGCCACCGCCTGCGTCGTCGCCGGCGCTGTGGCGGCCACCTCAATCGGTCGACCGATCACCAGACTCGCGACCAAAAGCCCACCCGTGGCCATCCGCATGAGCATTGGCATCCTTGGGCAAACATCGAAACGATCCGCAGCACACGATCAACGACAATCTACGTCGCGTTCCCGACGGGCCGCAAGACCATCGCCTGACAAGTTACACGCTCGTGACAGTTCGACGCGCGCTCACATTGCGCAGGCCGGCCAACAGCGCTTCGGACCGAAAGAGTCGCGATTCTCTTGCGATCGCGCTGGAGCAGCGCTAGACTTGATCCTGAGAACTGAATAGTTCGCTAGGGGTGACCCGCCGCTTTTTTCCGGCGGGCCTGAGAACAAACCCTTGGAACCTGATCCGGGTCACGCCCGGCGTAGGGAAGCGAATGGCACACAAAGCCCGTCCATCACGCCACTCGTTCGCCCATCTATTGCGCCGGGCCGCTGCGGATTTTCCATCGGCTTGTGCCGCAGCGAAAACGCCACTTTTACAGATCATTTAAGCTCGCAAGGAGATTTTCATATGTCCGCACTCGCCCCCAATCGTCCTGCCGCTTCGCCGGCCGGTTCTTTCGATCGATCGTGGCGTTTGCCGCCGTTGGGCGACAATCCATCGACCGATGGACAGGGCACCAACCCTGGCGCATTCGCAATGCCCGGCCGCGTCGGTACGCGTTATGCCTATGCCTCCCCGGACACGCCCGGAATGCCGGCCGCGAGCGAAAAAACCGCGTGGGATTTCCTGCCAGACGGCTGGACGCGCACCGGCGAGCAAAGCGCCGAACCGCCCGTTGGCTTTGAGCCAATCACGCAGCTTGAGTCGGCGCGCTGTGGCATTATCACGCCAGAGATGGCGCACATTGCCGCGCGCGAGCCACACCTCACCGCCGAGCAGGTGCGCGTCGAGGTCGCGGCGGGGCGAATGATTATTCCCGCCAACATCGTACATCTGAGGCACAAGCTCCAGCCGATGGCCATTGGTCGGGCTTCGCTGACCAAGATCAACGCCAACATGGGCGCTTCGCCCGTTTCATCCGGCACGCACGAAGAGGTGGACAAACTCCGCTGGGCCGAAAAATGGGGCGCGGATACGGTGATGGATCTCAGCACCGGCGGAGATCTGAATGAGTGCCGACAGGCGATCTTGGGCGAAAGCACCGTCCCCATCGGCACAGTGCCAATTTACTCCATGATCATTGGCCGGCAGATCGAAGACCTCACGCGCGAACTCATTCTCGGCGAGCTCGAAAATCAGGCGAAGCAGGGGGTCGATTACTTCACCATACATGCGGGTGTATTGCGCGAGCATCTGCCGCTGGTTAAAAATCGTCTCATCGGCATCGTCAGCCGCGGCGGGTCGTTGTTGGCCAAGTGGATGATCACTCACAACCAGCAGAACCCGATGTACACCTTGTTCGACGAAATCTGCGACATCATGCGGATATATGACGTCAGCTTCAGCTTGGGCGAGGGCCTGCGGCCGGGCGGGCTGGCCGATGCTTCCGATGCGGCGCAGCTTGCCGAGCTGGCGACGCTCGGCGAACTGACCGAGCGCGCCTGGAGCCGCGGCTGTCAGGTGATGGTTGAGGGGCCTGGCCACGTTCCGTTCGATC
>JBBQCK010000293.1:0-4606 GCA_038318605.1 Tepidisphaerales bacterium
GGACTCGCATCGCGTTGGCAGGGCGTCAACGGCAGTCGCCGTCAGCCTGCCGGGTAGAGCTCGTATCTGACAGGTAAACATGTCTGTCGAAGACAATTTCGATAGGTCGGAGAAAGGCACATCCATTGACGGGGTGGAGGGTCTCAGGCAGGCGCTGCTGCAAAAGCTGCTCAGCGGAGAATTTGCCGACGGATCTCGGTTTTTCAGCGTTCGGGAGGTCGCCCAGTGGCCCGGCGCAACTGCCCATCTTGCCCAGCGGGTCCTTGCACAGCTTTGTCGCGAAGGATATCTCGAATCTGTCCCTAAAAAAGGGCTGTTCGTGCGGGCGGCCGCCAAGCGAACCTGGCCTACAGAAGGCCGCGTATGGCGCACACTGGTACTCATCATCCCCCATACTGCCAGCCGGCAATGGCTGGATATTTCACTGCCGCACATGCTGCGCGTCATTGACCGCCGGCAGTGGCGCGTCGAAGTGGTCAACGCGGCCTCAAACTATCACGAAACTGGTGGTTTTTCCTTCGCAGAGCACATCATCGCTCGCCGGCCGACCGCAGTGATCTGGCTATTCCCGTTCCTGCAGGACATGCTGATGGTCCGCTATCTCGTCGTGAGCGGAATTCCGACTGTCACCTACAACCGCGACTACTCCACCACGGGCGCAATGGGGATTATCGCATCCGTGGACACCGTCGCGGGCGAGCTATTTGACGAGCTTTACAATGCCGGCAAGCGCAGATTCGCGGTGCTGTCGGTCGAAAAGCCCAGCCCGTCAATCGAAGCGTTTCCCGAGGCGGTACGCCGGCGGGCACGCGAACGCGGCGTGGCTGACGTGCAGCACGTCACGCTGGGACAAAGCGCCAGCGGCCAGGTCATGCCTGAAATGCGGCGGCGCATCACTGACCTTCTGGAAGGTCCGAACGCGCCAGATGCGGTATTGTGCGCTGAACTCTATAGCCTTTTCGCAGTCGAGCTCTGGCTGGCCGACAATCGGCAGGTTCGTGTGCCCGAGGATCTTGGAGTTGCGTCGTTCGACCGCGTCGAGCGGGCTGGCGTGGTGCGCATCCTGCCGCGCATTCCCAACGCCGAAATGGATCACGAAACCATGCTTCGTACATCGGTCGAAATGATCGAGGAAGAACTCGCCGGCCGGCGAGTCGAGCCAAAAGTCCGCACGGTGCCAGCATTGATGGTCGATAAAACGGAACTCGCCGAAATGCCCGCCGCAATGGCCTGAGCGGCATTCGCCTGCTTAATCAAAATTGGGGTGATCCTGAATGACTTATTTCAGGCGCATCTCCGCGCGGCGGGGCCATCTCATTACCCGTCGTCCATCCACCGATTTCACAGGCAATTACCGCACAATGGTCGCCGAGCGTTCCGGGCCGACGCTCACCAGCCACACGGGCGCCCCCGCGAGCGCTTCGACACGGTGGACATACTGCTGCGCCTCACGCGGAAGTTCTTCAAAACGGCGGCAACCGCTGAGGTTGCCGCGCCAGCCGGGCAGAGTTTCGTAGATCGGCTCAACCTCCGCCAACGTGTCCATGTCGGCACGGAAATATTCGAGCCGCTGTCCGCGATATTTGTAGCCCGTGCAGATGCGCACATGATCCAGCCCGCTCAGCACGTCGAGCAGCGTCAGTGCGATGTGCGTAACGCCGCACAGTTCGGCGCTGTAGCGCACCGCCATCGCATCAAACCACCCGCATCGCCGTGGCCGGCGCGTCGTCGTGCCATATTCATTTCCACGCTCGCGGATGTAGTTACCGATGTCGTTGTTCTGTTCCGTTGGAAATGGCCCACCTCCGACGCGCGTACTGTATGACTTCATAATGCCGACAAAGTTACGCACGCTGTTGGGCGGCGCGCCGGCGCCGGTGTACAGACCCAGCGCGGAGCATGAGGAACTAGTGACGTAAGGATAGGTGCCATGGTCAACGTCGAGCAGCACGGCGTGCGCCCCTTCAAACAAAACTCGTCGCCCGTCCCGGATGGCGTCGATCAACAGCTTTCCTGTGTCATCGACAAATGGCGCGATCCGCCGGCCGTGGTCGCGGTAGGTCTCAAAAACCTGCTTCCAATCCAGCGGCGGCAAGTCGTAAAGCACCTTAAAGACCTTGTTGCGCTCTGTGACGACCGCACCAATCCGCTCGCGCAGGCGCGATTCGTGGACAAGGTCCGCTACACGCACCGCGCCGGTACGGTGCATTTTCTCGGCGTAGGCCGGCCCGATGCCGCGGCGAGTGGTGCCGATTGCATTGCCTTCCGCGCTGGCTTCGCGGGCGCCGTCCTCTGCCTTGTGGTAGGGCATGACGACATGTGTTTTGTAGCTAATGCGCAAATTGACAGGGCTGATGGCAATGCCCTTAGCGAGAAATTCGTCGAGTTCCTTCAGCAGCGCCTCGGGATCAAGTACGACGCCATTGCCGATGATGTTAAGCGTCTGGGGCCGGAATATGCCCACCGGAAGCAGATGGGTCGAATGCTTGACGCCGGCGATGTTGACGGTGTGGCCGGCATTGGCGCCGCCGCAGTAGCGAACGACGACGTCGGCCTTTTCGGCGAGGAAATCAACGATCTTGCCTTTTCCTTCGTCGCCCCATTGCAGGCCGACGACGCAGGAATTGCCTTCGAGGGAAGCTATCACGGGGGTCTTTCAGGTTGAAAAATCCAGCTTCGGCCGGATGAAAGCGGAGCGTATGAAAAGGTGCGGGGGTGTCAAGGATTGGCGGCCGGCCTCCGCCTGACCGCTTGCCTCTGTATTGAATGCAGCGTTTGCGATGAGGCTGCGCGGTATCAATTCGCTCCCATAACAACCGGCAGCGTCGCCTCTGCAACGCGATTGGCCTGGTCGTCACGGATGCTGAGCTTCAGAACGTAATTGCCCGGCGTCAATGTGCGCGGCAGGATGATCTTTTTCACAAGGTAAAAATCGTGGCGGCGGTTGCGGGCCAGATCGACTGTCGGCGCCTTGGATTTTTCCTCCCATTGTGGAACGCCCCCTTCGCTATAGAGCGTCGTCACCTGAAAAAGTCGCGTCTCCCACAGGTGATCGGCGTTCAACTGCGACGAGAAATTCTCCACCTCGCAATACAGGATTGCCGGGTTGTCCTTCCCCGCCGTAAAGCGGGCATCCATCGGCTCATACTTTCCAAAGCCATCGACGCGTGAACAGAGCGTCAATGTCGGCACCATCAACCCGTCGCGCGCGCGAATGCGGTCGGCCATGTCCAGCAGCGGCCTGACCTTCCGGTTATGAAGCGTTCCAGGATCGACGCGCAGCGTATTGCGAAAGTTCGCCAGCGCATCGACCAGCGCCGAAACGATTTCGCGATCTTCCGGCGCCAACTCCGCCAGCGGCGCGGTCTGCGGATTGGAATCCTCGCGAATAAGCTGCAGCAATTGATAGTCAAGCTGAGCCACCACATCACGCGGCGCGGACCTGATCTGCCCCAGCAGACGCTGCTCGACCTTGTCAACCGGATCAGACGGAATTACCAACGGCGCCGCCGGTTTCGAAACCTTCGGTTGATCGGCTGCATCGGTAATGGAGATTGGCCGGTTGGCGCCGCTGGCCGACTTGTCTGGCTCCAGAAAGATCTGTCGCGACTGGCGCGGACCGACCGACAGGTCAAACTGGTTCGGGTCCAGCCAGGAAACGGTGCTCGCGGCCGCCACGCCATCGGCAGGCGTCATCGGCGCGGTGGTCGGGCCAGTCACGCGCTCGATATGCCGAGGCGGCGCCGTGCGCTTCGGGTCGGCAAGAATCCGCGCCACGGCTTCGGCATAGGCACCCGTCTGCGAAGCGAGGGGCTGCTGAGGATCGATCCCCGGCGCTGCAGCTTCGCTCACGGGCTGTGTGCCATCCGGCGCGCCCAGCAATGCCGTCGTAATGGCAGGCTGCGTTGTGGTCGTATTCGATGAACTACACCCCTGCACGAACACGATCAGAACCGTCAATGCGATCGGAAGAATTCGTCGTGCCATCTGCTGCTCCATCCATGGAAGCCCCAACCGGCATCCGGCCGGCCATTCAGGCCAGCGCAATATACGCCCACCACCCGGTGGTTCAACATTTTTCAGCCCGACCGTTCGCTCTTAATTGGCCGCGTCGATAAGGCGCTGAACGAAAATCAGGTCGTCAAGCGTCTGCTTCGGCGTCAGCGCCAAGGGGATCCGGCCTCGCAAAACATCCGAGAAATGCGTCCATTGCCGCTCGTGGGGGTTGCCCGGACGAACGCCCTTATCGAACCAGCTTTGCCCATCCTCTGCCGTGCAGACCAGCTTTCCGTCCACGAATGAGATCGTTCCCTCGGGAGAAAAAATTTCCAGCATCGGCTTGCTCATGGTCCGAAACGGATAGGCCATGATGAGGTGGCACGCGACATTGGCCGGAAACTCAAAATTGGCAAAAAGCGTATCGAATCGCCCCAGGGCTCGATCCGCGCCGAGCAGGCGCGATTGAATGCGCCGCGGCATACCAAAGATTTCTCGCAGCGGGTTGGCGGTATGACATCCCCCCTCCAATAGATACCCCCAGGTCAACCGTCGATCGTGCCGCCATTTTGAATGGTAATACTTGGCGATCGTGTATGGACTCATCTTC
>JBBQCK010000294.1:0-4586 GCA_038318605.1 Tepidisphaerales bacterium
TCTGCCACCAGCCATTTTTAGCCAGCGATGCCAAGGCGTAAGGTACGGGCCAATGAACAGGGCGAAGCTCGAAAAGATCGCGGCTGCGGCAAGGTGCCGGGTAGTTGGCTGGGAAGACGCCGGTAACGACGGGCATCGGGCGGTGCTCGGGGCGTTGATTGAGGCGTTTGATTTCAGCGAGTCGGCGATTTTGGTGGAGCCGAGCCTTGCGAGAAAGACACGGCGGCCGCCGGATGTGGTGTTGATCGATCCGGAGATTGGCGTTCACACATTTGAAGTGAAAACGATGGAGCTGGAACGCATCGATGGGATCGACGGTGGAGGGTATCTCTCGTTTCGATATGGAAATGGAGTGAGAACGAAGAGTCCGATCGCGCAGGTGCGAACGGCGATGTTCGATATCAAGGATGCGACCGAGCGCGCGTATAAAAAGCCGATTGGATTGCGGTTTGAATACTGGGTGGTTTTCCCGCGGATTCGGCGGGCGGCGTGGAAGGCGCGGTTTGGGTCGGAGGGATATTGCGCGGATGAATTTGTCTTCGCGGATGAATTGACGGTGGATCATTTGGTGCGGCGACTCGGGGCTTCGGATCGAGGGGGGTCGAATGTGCCGATTGAGATGTGGCCGTTGGATCAGTTGCAATGCGTATGGACGGCGTTTGGCGATACGTCGGTTTTGTATGCGACGCCGCTGGAGCGCCGGCCAAGAAGCGTGGAGCAGGGGACGCTGGGGAAACAGTTCGATGAGGCGGCGGAGGGATACAAGAATCTTTCAGATGAACAGCAACGGCTTTCAGCGATGCATTGGGAAGCCGGGCCGCGGCTGGTGCGCGGCGTTGCGGGAAGCGGCAAAACTGTGGTGCTGGCGAACAATCTGGCACGGCGGCTGGAGCGGATGGAGGTGGCGCGAAGCGAGCAGTTGTTCGGCAACGCCGGCCCGCCGGCCCGGTTGCTGGCAGTTTGTTTCAATCGCACGCTGGCGCCGATGCTGGAACGAAAGATTCAGGTTGCTTTTAAACAGCGCACCGGAAGGGATGTGCCGGCCGGTGAGCTTGAGGTGTGCGCGTTCAACCAGTTGATGTTCAAACTTGCGGACGCCGGCGTGTGGAAATATCAGACCATCGGAACCGCTAATGAGATCGCGCGCGCGATCAAATACAGCGACGAGCTCGAGCAGTTTGGGGCGACAAAGCAGGAGCGCCTTCAGCGTTTGGCGTATGATGCGATTTACGTCGATGAGGGGCAGGATTTTCTGGAGGAGGAATATCGTATTTTGAAAGGGCTGTGCCGGACCAACGAAAACGGCGAGCCGAATTTGTATGTGTTTTACGACGATGCGCAGAATCTGTATGGGCGAATCCGCCCGAACTGGCAGTCGCTGGGATTGAATGTGCGCGGCGGTCGGGCATTTGTGATGACAGAGTGCTTTCGCAACACGCGGCAGATCATCGAGCCGACATTCAATGTATTGTACGGGACGTGCGCGGGCTCAAAACGGCAGGGGCCGACGAAGGAGTTTGGCGACATCGCAACGCTTGAGCAGAAGAGACTGATTCGGGAAGACGGGGGGTTTTGGCGGGTGAAGTTTGCGGCGCGGGCGGGGCGGCCGACGGCAATTTCGATGGCGCCAAATCGCAAGGCGGAAAATGAGCTGATCCTGGCGCGGCTGCGATGGCTGCTGGCGGATCAGCAGGTTCGGCCGCAGGATATGATGGTACTTTCACACCAAAAGGATCGGGCGGCGGCGCTGGCGAAGTTGATCGAAGGATCAAAGCTGCCGGGGGTAAAAGGCGTGCATCTGGCGACACAGCAAAAAGACCACGCGCTGGGGCAGCCAGGGCGACTGACGGTGAGCACGGTGGCGTCGGCGAAAGGATATGACGCGTATTGTGTTCTGCTGGCGTCAACGGAGACGTTCGGGATGGATGTCACCGGCCGGGCAAGCTTCTATGTCGGCTGTACGCGGGCGATTGAATACCTCGAGGTTTTTGCGTGCCGCGAGGCGGGGCTGGTGGTGGAGTTGAGGGAGGCGGTGAAGCGGATGAAGCTTGAGCCCGCCTGGGAATAGACGCGTGTTGGTCCTAACGGGAAACATCTATTCGAATCGCCGCATGGCGTCAGTCGGCTCTGGCCTGCGCGTTGATCTGGCACGGCATTGCTTCAGCGTTGGGCTGCTGACCCAGTTGGGTGCTCGTTCGGGCAACCGTGCTTAGGGTGTTGGTGGCCTGAGGGATGGTGCCGAGGATGAGGGTGACAGCCGTGCTAATGGCGATGGCGGCCAGCACGGCGAAGGGGCGCTGGATAACGGCGTGGGTGGGGTGAGGATGACCTGCGGCTTCTGGGGCGGGGCGGAGGAAGAGATTGCCGACGATGCGCAGATAGTATGCGGCGGCGATGGCGGCGTTGATCATCGTAATAATTGCCAGGCCGGTGAGGGCGCTGGTTCGGCCGGAAAGTGCGGGGGCGATGAGCATGACCTTGCCGGCGAAGCCGACGGTGAGAGGGATACCAATCAGCGAGAAGCACGCGACCGCCATGCATAGGCCCAGGCCCAAATGGCGGCGGCCCTGGCCGGCGATATCGTCGAACGTTTCGGCGGTCATGGCCCGGCGCTGGTTGGGGAGAAGCGTTTCTTCTGTTGTGTAGGCGAGGGTGCGCGCGGGAAGCATGATGAGAACGGCGAAGGCGGCGGCGTTAGAAATGCCGTATGCGGCAAGATAAAACAGCACGCCGCGCAGGCCGTCGGTTTTGGCGGCGGCGCTGGGGGCCTGGGCGAGGGTGGTCAGGCCCACGAGCATGTATCCCGAGTGGGCGACGGAGGAATAGGCGAGCACGCGCTTGACGTTTTGCTGCAACAGGCCCAGCACGTTGCCGGCGGTCATGGTCAGTACCGCCATCCACCAGAGCAATTTGCAAATGCTGGCTGGGAAGATGAGGTTCGGGCCTCCGACGGCATACAGGATCTGGACAATGGCGACGAAGCCGGCGGTTTTAGGGATGAAGGCGAGGAATGCGGTGACGGGCGTGGCGGCGCCTTCGTAGACATCGCCGACGTAGTAGTGCAACGGCACGGCCGCGATTTTGAATGCGAAACCGACCAGCAGGAAAATAACCGCCGTCACCTGCCATGGATTCAACGCGCCGGCGGCGTTGGCTGCGGCGAGTATTTCGGTAATGCCGCGAACATGCGCGCCGGAGGCGTCGGTGTAGCTCCAGAGTTTGATGCTGCCTGTGGTGCCGTAGAGGTAGCTGAAGCCAAAGAGCATGATGGCGGCGGCGAGTGCCCCGAGAAAGAAGTATTTGACGCCCGCTTCCTGCGCTGAAGCCAATGGCCGAGTGGTGGCGACCATGATGTACGTAGGGATGGAGGTCAGTTCGAGGGCCAGGAATAGCAGGATGAGATCATTGGCCGACGCCGAGAGCAGCACGCCGGAAATCGAGAGCAGCGCGAGGCCGAAAAACTCGCCGGCATCATCGCCATAGTCGATGGCGTCGTTGCCGGAGAGGGTAAAACGTTCGGGCCAGGCGAGGAGCAGCAGGATGGCGGCGACGACAACGGTGAGGATGCGGATGTACCAGGCAAACTCGAAAACGCGGATCGAACCGGAGGCGTCGGTATGGGCGGAGCCGGCGGTGGGGGAAGATGCCTGATCGACCAGAACAAGGCACGCCGCAATCAGGGCCGCCAGCGCGACCCACGGGGAGAATCTCCGGCCGGCGGTTTTGGAAAGCCCGCTGAGCAGGAACAATCCACATGCGACGGCGACCAGGATGATTTCGGGGAGGATAAGTTGAACGAGACTCATGATGTTCGGGTTCGCAAATAGTTGGCCGGGCGGCGCCTGCGTTCTGGCGATGCACGGTTAAAATCAAATGCGCCGCAGGTAGCGGCCTTAACACAATCACGGTCGAAGCGTTTGGCGGCCGACTGTTCATCTGGCCACGGAATGCGCTTCGCCGCTATTTGGACTTCTCCAATGCGATTGCGCGCACGGCCGGCATGCCATCCGGTTCGTCGGGCGCATGTGTGATCGGGCCGACGGTGAGGGTCGCGTCAACCGCCGGCTTGATTGATTTTAATACGGGACTCACGGCGACGCCGAAGACAATCACGGCGATCGCGAGCGGCGTCAGGATCAGGATTTCACGGAACGACAGATCACGCGGCAGGGACGAATGGGCCGTGTGCGCATCGGAATCAGTGGGCTTTTCGCCTTCGCTAGCGGCCGGCGCGGCGTGCAAGTCGGTTTGAACGGCATCATGTGTGCCGGCATGGTCGTCGGGGGTTTTGAGCGGGCCCCAGATAACGCGGGCTGCCATGTGCAGCATGTAGATTGCGCCAAGGATCACGCCAAGCGATGCAACGGCGCCAAAGGCAATACCGAGGCGCTGCGGGTCGGCAGCGCTGGCTGCACGACTGGTGAAGGCGCCGAGTATCGTCAGAAATTCGGAGACAAAGCCGTTGGTACCCGGAAGGCCAATCGAGGAGAGCGAGAAGAGGATGAAGAAAAACGCCATCACAGGCATTTTTCGCGCCAGGCCGGAGAGGGCGTTGATGTCGCGGGTGTGATAGCGGTCGTAGATCA
>JBBQCK010000295.1:0-4585 GCA_038318605.1 Tepidisphaerales bacterium
GGCGGACGGCGCGCGAGATCGATCAGAATTTCGTCCTTCAGAAACGATCGGGCGGGGAAATCCTCCTCGCGCGCCGACGCCTCGCGCCATCGCACAAGCTCGCGAAGCACACCCAGATTCTTCGGATCAAGCGACCCCGCGCCGCGCACGCGCAAGAAATCGGTCTCGGCATCAAAGGCGTATTGGGTTGGATCGCACAGACCTTCGGATTCCTCGCGAGCCCAGGCGAAATGATCCGGGCTAAGGCGCGTTTGGAGCGCCTTTCGGGCTGCAACGAGGTAACGCACATCGTCGGCGGCATATCGAAGCTGAACGGCAGTCAGCGGCCGCTGATCCCAGTGGGTGAAGGTGAAGCCCTTTCCAAGATGAACGCCAAGCAACTCGCGGATCAGTTTGGAAAGTGAGGCGGGATAAGCCAGCGCGGCGAAGGCGGCGGCGATCTGCGTATCGAACACATTGGCGGCGCGCCGCCCGATCAGGCGATGAACGGGTTCGATGTCCTGCGCGCCGGCGTGGACAATCTTTTCCACGGCGGGGTCGGCGAGCAGTTCCCAGAACGGAGCAAGATCAAGCCCGGCCAGCGGATCGATCAAACCAATGCGCTCGTGCGTCGCGACCTGTATGAGGCAAAGCTTCGGGAAATAGCTCAGTTCGCCGATAAACTCGCTGTCGTATGCGAACCGGCCGGCTGCCCGGGCGTGGGTAACCAGCTCGGCCAGCGACTCTGGATCGACGATGACATCGCCGGCGCCGCGGGGTATCAGCGGATGCTCGGGAACGACGGCATGCGCCTCGGAGCCGCCGTTCTCCGCGTGCGCATCTTCATGCGCCTTTTGCCGGTAACGATGACGGGGGTGCCCACGGCTCGACTGGCGTTTTTGCGGGGGGGGGCTGGTGGATTGTTCAGCGTTGGATTGATCCGCCTCTTGGGGCATCTGTTCACCGTCGTGCGGGCCTAAAAGGATGTTTGAATCATGCCAGCGGGGCTTCTACAATTCCACGGGCATTTCCCAGGCGGCGCGCTCGTCCTGCCGTCCGAGTCTCTTACCGATTGTGCAGACCACCGGAATGGAGTCCAGCATGCCGCCCGCCGGGCCAGACCGCACAAATTTATCAAGCACGCCAGACGATCAATCGAATGGGGCCACCGTACCGATCGACGGCCGACGCTTGCGGCATGACATACGCAATCATCTGAACGCGATAAAGCTGAATTGCGCCATTTTGCATCGCCGCCACGCTGCCGACGCCGCCACGCGAGAGGCGCTCAACGACATGGAGCGTGCTTCGGACGATATCGATCGCCTCATCACGCAGATGACCGAGCCGGCCGGCGCACCGCCGAGTGTTTGAGGCAACTCATAGTGGAGTGTCGGACTGTCAGACCATGCTTGTCTGAATACGCGCGGGTGTGAGCGTTCTCACCCAAGCTTGAGGGCCGATAAACCCGCGCGATACGTCGAAGTCGCATCGGCGCAAGGTCCGAGAACCCGCATCGCTCAATAGATTAAATCCTTCGGCCGATACAAACGGTATTGTTTGACGCGATGGCATCGCCCGCGCGTCACTATCGATTTCCGAGCGGCGAAATCTTACGCCGCCAGTTTGTGCAGCCGGCCTGGCGCCGGGGAGCAGGAACAATGCGCATTGGAAAAAGTCTCAAGTTCATTCTTCCTCCGGCGGCATGGCTGGTTGTGGTTTTGTCAGGATGTTCGCATGGCAACAACGGCATCAGCGCTGTCGGCGGTGATGACGCAAACGCGCTCAATGCGCAGCATTCTCGCTTCGAGCAAGAAAGCGATCCGGATCTGACGGCGCAAACGCGTTTCGCGGCCGGCCAGCTAGCGGAGTCGAACGGAAATATCCCGGCGGCGATCGAACAATACCATCAGGCATTGAAGGTCGATCCAAACCAGACAGCATCGCTATATCGCCTCGCGGTCCTTCAGACACGCCAGAAGCAGTTTGGCGAAGCTGTTACGACATGGGAAACATACCTTTCAGCGACAAACGATCCGGCCGGTTATGCGAACATCGGCTTCTGCTGGGATCTTGCCGGCAGGCCCGAGAAGGCAGAGGCGGCTTATAAGAAGGGTATCGAGGCGGACGGCACGAACGAGGCATGCCGTGTGAATTACGGCCTGTTCCTGGCCCGCGCCGGCCGGGGCAATGAGGCACTGCTGCAACTGCAAACGGTTCTCTCGCCAGCCGAGGCGCATTACAACCTGGGCTCGATTTACGAGATGCAGAGCAAGAAGGATGAGGCGCGTGTGGAATATCGCAAGTCGCTGGAAATGAACCCAGCCCTTGGCAGCGCCAAGACTCGGCTTGCTGCAATCGAGTAGACGAACGCAGGCGGCTCAAACGATCAGGCGAAAGCCGCGACTCACACGTTGCGGCGACGCCGTGCGGAGAACGCGACGGCGCCGATCAGGGCAATGGCCGCGCTTGACGGCTCAGGGACGGCATCCGGGACGACGCTGCCGATGAATGCAAGGTTGCTGGCGATGCGCGATGCGTAGGATTCGGTGGGGCGGTCATATGCATAATCCGCAAGCAGCACGTAGCCGCTTTGCGTGGCTTTATACAGTCCACCCTTGTCGAAAATCGCGCCGTAGGTGCTGGGATTAGCGCCATTGGTGCTGAAGCCGCCTTCGACGCCGTAGTTGATGCCGGCCAGTTTCCATTTTCCGTCGGTGTCCTTGATGAAAACGCCGCCACCGGAATCATGTCCGGCGAGCGATGCTTCGTAATAAAGGCCCGAGCGATCGAATGTCCAGACAAGCGCGCCGTTATCACCTTCTACCGAGAAATCGGTGACGTCGGAGATTTCATTTTCGCCCCAGCTCATCGTGCCGGCGGATGCCAGATCGTCGCCGCGCCAGCCGCGAAGTTGGTCGGCATCGGTGGACATCGGCGCGATGATTTCCGTGCCGGGGGTGGGCGCCGCACCGCGCCCTGTAACGATCAGGCGTTTGCCGACTTCATCCTGTTTGGTGTAGAGCGGCGCCCAGTTGGGGAGGGTGCCGGTGACGGTATAAATGCGCAGATCTTTGTACGAATAGCCCGTCGAGACGGCATATCCTACCCCTTGATAATTAAATATGCCGCCATTGCCTATGTGAAAAGCCGTGATGAAGTGGTGCGCATCGATCGCCACTCCGCTGCCATAACCAAAGCTGCCGGTATATCGAATGGGATCGTAGGCATCGTCCGCTGGAGCGGGGGCGGCCGTCAGCTGCGTTGCACCGAGCGTCGCACCGGAGCGATCAAGAACGATGACCGCGCCGGCAGGCACGGCAGTAAGTGCCGCAACCGACGCCGTTACAGCGGCGGCCAAGGCGCAAAAAGCGCGGGAATGACTCCTCGACATCAACCGACCCTCCGAACACACCTTCCCCCCGCCGTCCAAATCCACACTGTCCGTCTGAACCGTACAATATCCGATGAAACCTGCGAAGCAATCGAAATCCGAATTTCCAGTCCGATAAACGCGATCCGCGACACACTTAGGTGTTGAACTGGTGATCGCCTGAACCGAGTTGGCGGGGATCGCCGGTCGGGGGGACAAATTCGGCGGTCATTCCTCGGGGAATTTCGACCCGCACTGCTAGTTGGTCGTCGGTCGCTTTTTCCCAGTCAACCAAAATTGGCCCGAGCGGCGACGGAACCACGCCGCGCGCATGTTCAAGGCCGGCGACCGACGGGGCGATGCGCACGCGTCTCCAGGCCGGCTCTATGGGCGAGACGCCGAGCGCGTGTTGAGCCAATAAATAGACCGGGGATGCGGACCACGCGTGACAGCGGGAATGGTTGACCGGCTCCCAGACTTCTGGAAAGACGGTGTATCCGGCGTCGATCCACGGGTTCCACTTATGTCGGATGATGGGGATGACCTGGGCGCGGTGGGCGGTCCGGCCAAGCGCTTCAAGAATGTAGGCGTAAAAATATGGCGACCCCTGTAGAACCTTTGTTTTTTTTCCCAATGCGGGCTTTACCAGATATTCCGCGGCGAGGTTGTCGTGGGTTTCTGGTTTCAAATCGAGCAGGATAGCCAGTGCCTGCATGTGCTGGGTGATCGTCTGAGTTTGTAGGTTTGTCTTTGAATCGAAGCCGTCGCGCCAAAGCCTCGCCTTGGCATCCCAGAATCTTTCTTCGCATTTCAATGTTAGACGCGCGGCTTTGCCATGAAGCCACTTCGACATTTCTTCGTCACCGCCGACTTCAAACAGTTTCGCGGCCCAGCGCAGCGCCTGGAGATAGAGCATGTTCAGGACGCCGGAGTAATCGCTCTTGTGGAGCTCCTGCCAGTCCAGAAAGACCCAGTAACCGTCGAGCGCGCCAATAAGCCCTTCATCGTTCTCGTGCGATGCCAAAAAGCCATTGAGCAGGCGGCGCATCGCGGGCAGTGCTTCGTTTACCACGGCTGGATCGCCGGTGTGAAAATAGTGGTCGTGGACGGAGCCGATCCATGTCATCATGAAATCGGGCAGGCGGTGCGCCGGCACGTCGGCGGGTGGATGCGCCTGGAGATAGAGCATGTTCAGGACGCCGGAGTAATCGCTCTTGTGGAGCTCCTGCCAGT
>JBBQCK010000296.1:0-4583 GCA_038318605.1 Tepidisphaerales bacterium
GGCAAGTTGCCCGCCGGCCGCCCCCCCCATCGCAATAAGTGTGAGAATGACATAGGGCTTCGACCCAACAAAGAGTCGCGGGATACCGAGCGAAGCAAACTGATTGAGTTGCCGCTGGCTCGATTCCAGCGCTTCGTCAAACGGCGGCGGGTCGCCAGCCGGGGCAGGCTCGGAAGGTTTGTCGGAGGAGGAATCGTCGGCGCCAGCGCTTTCCTGCTTTTTGCCTGAATGGCCTGCCGCCGCAGGCAGATCGGCCTGCGACATGCCAAATTGCTTCAGAGCGTCGGCCAACTGCGCCTCAAGCCCCGCCAACGCGCCGAGACGCTCTCCATGAGTTTCGCGAGTCTGCTTCCCTTGCGCGCGGATCTGATTGATGCCTCCTTCATAGACGCTGTCGGCCAGCCAGACGAGTTGATCGTATTGCTGCTTGGCCTCACGATCGATCGCGGTTTTTTCTGCTTCGGCCTTATGGCGGGCGGCGCGGTCGGCCTCCTGCGTTTTGCGCCGTTCGCCATCGTGGCGGCTGCGAATCTGCATCTGCTCATCGCGATGTTTCTGCTCGGCCTCGTCGCGCTGCGTTTTGAGCCGGTCTTCGAGGGCTCGCAAAACACGATCGAGATCTTTCTGGGCGGCCGCTTGCTTTGAGGCGTGCTGCGCTTCGAGGCGTGATTCCTCGGTGGCGCAAGTTGCAGACAAATCGACCAGATCCCGCAGGGCCGCGCGCTGATGATCACGGCCGGCGGGCTTTGCGCCGGGCGACGCCGCGGCCGGAATTGCGACGCGCGAGACATCAGCCGGCAAAGCGCCGGGCACAACGACCTCGCCATCCTCCACGATATTTGTCTCGCGGGGCGCTTCTTCGCTGGCGGCGGGTGTCTTGCTCGAGGCGGTGCTGTCCAAAGGTGGTGAATGCATGGTGCCAATACGCGAAAAACCAAGCGTGTTTATTGCCGACGAACGGTTCGCAGCCTATTCGCAGTCGCGCTGCACCTGCTGCAGCACCGTCGCCATGTGATCCAGCGCGCCCAGCGCGCTTTTCAAATCAGACTCAAGCGGCCGAAGGTATTTCTCCTCAAACTGCCGCGAGACGGCATCATCCCACGACACGCGCGTTTCGGCCCAACGCGCCAGAAGTTCCTTCAGCGCCTTGCCCAGCGTGCCTCGTCCTTCGTAAACGCCCATACATGTCTCCTTATTCTATGCAAATCACGGCGAGGGGTTGCGAGCCGCCGACGGATTTTCCTACGATTTTTCGGACGATCGATCATCGACTTTGGCCGCACCGACTTCGGCCGCACCGACTTTGGCCGCACCGACTTCGGCTGCGTCGGCTTCGGCCGCGTCGGCGGCGCGGTTGACTGGTTTATCGTCGCCGTCTACATGGCCGCGCGCCATCGACGCGCCGGCAGGCACTTCGGACTGGTCTGCGCTGGCAGGGGCGACGGCCGTCTCCGCGGCTTCGCCGGCAGGGCCATACGATGCATAAGCATCCAGCGCGCCGACCAGGTCCTGCAAATGCCCGATGGCAGCAGGCACGTCCAACGTCAGGCTCGTCGCCAGTCGCTGCACCTGTCCTTTATATAGATCGATTTCCTTCTGCATCCGGCCGCGCCATCGTTTCACGGCGACGATTTTGTGCTCCGCCTCTTCCAATCGGCGACGCGCCAGCATGAGGGCTTTTTCCTCCTCGGCGGCCGATGGGGTTTTGCCGGTCGAATCTTTGAACATTTTCTTCTGCCGCACCGCATCCATCGCTTTGCTGACGGCCTCGGTGCGCTTGCGATGCTGACTGACCCAATACGCCGCCTGCTCGACTTCGAGCCAGTTGAGTACGCGCGACAGTTCACCTTCGGCGTCGGAAAGCGCCACAAGGCCCGCCTCCTGAAACTTGACCAGGGCTATTTTGAAGGCCCGGATCACGTCCACGTTTTCCACGCGCGCCTTGGCCATGCGTGCAATGCTCCGATTGGTGGTTGCAGGCGCGGGTTTCAGCCGCCGCGCTTAAGATATTCCTCGATTAGCGACGCCTTCTTCGCCAGAAATTGCGCGTGCTCGTGCGAGGCCTCGACGAAGTTGCCCATGGCGCGCAGCGTCTGCTCAAATGCTTCCGAAAACTTCTTTTGTTCCTGATCGCGCCAGGTGCTCTCAAGGCCGCGCATCCGCGCATGCAGGCCGCTCATTAAGCCCTGCAGATCGTTGTTGAATCGGTTGAGATCCTGCGCGAAGCGGCGCAGTTCGCCTGGATCGACATTCGCCTTTCCCATGGTCTTTAAAGAATACCGCCCAAGGCCCGTTTGAGCGACTCGGCAGGAGTGGACCGGCCGGCCTGATCGTCATACGTTGCCGGATTTGAGTTGCAGGTTGCAGGTTGCAGATGAAGTTGCGATTCCTTGGTTCGATGTGGGCTTCCCTTCAGGCGCGATTATGTAATGGGGGACTTTCAAAGCGGCCGGCGAACGATGTCCTGAGTGGGGCGCGGATAGCGGGGATCCGTCCGGCCGAGTTTGCGAATTTCCACAATCACATGATGGTCTACGCCTGGCAGGTCGGCGGGGTGTATCACCGGCACAGCGCCACCGAGGTGATTGATCGCCCGCGCTGCGGCCGGCAATTCGTCGGCAATGCGAGCGCCTTTCATCGCCAGCAACACGCCATCTTTGCGAAGCAGCGGAAGGCACCATTCCGCGAGCACATTCAGCGCGCCCACCGCGCGGGCTGTCACCACATCGCAGGCATCGCGCAATTGGCCGCGTCCGAGCTGCTCGGCGCGCTCGGGATGAACTGTGACGTTTTTTAGCGCCAGGGCGCTGGCGGTTCGTTTCAGAAAGTCCGCCTTTTTTCGGGTCGATTCGATGAGAACGACCTTTAAGTCGGGCCGAACGATCGCCAGCGGCAATCCCGGCACGCCGGCGCCGCTTCCTACATCCGCCAGCAGCGCTGCACGACCTTCGGCGGGCGGCGGAAGGTGAGGCAGCAATGTCAATGCATCACCGATGTGCTGCACCTCTGCTTCCGGCCGGGCCGAGATGCGCGTGAGATTCATGACCGCGTTGCCTTCTTCGAGCAGGTCGAGGTAGCGGATTAGCAGAGCCGCCTGATCTTCATTGAGCGGGGTACTTGCGGCGTCGGCTAGTTTCTTCCAGAGCGGATTCATATGCGCACATCGATTCGCCGGCCGGCGTGGGCGGATTCAATGGCGGCAAAGACCATCGCCAGGCTTTTGATGTTGTCGTGGCATTCGCCCAACGGCGTTGAGCCTGTCTTTAGCGCCCGCACGAAATCGCGCAGCGAGCCGGCGATGCCCGCGGCGAAATTCGCCGGCGGCGCTGCGCCGATGTGCGGCGTCGTTTTGCGTTGGAAGCCAGACTGCTCGACTACTTCGTCCGCAAGCACCTCGTCCTGGCCATCCCACGTCGCCGAGCCGCGTGGGCCGACGGCGCGCCAGTCTGATTGCCAGCTTGTATGCCGGCCATCACTGCACCACGAGCCGCGATAGGTGTAGCGCAGGCCGCCGGTCATCTCGAAAATTGCGGTTGCGCATGCGTTTCCTTTGTACCAGCTCCATGGCGGGTTGAACTCTTCACAGTAGACGCTCACGGGATCGGCGCCGCTGATGAATCGGGCCGAATCGAAGGTGTGAATCGCCATATCCAGCAGCAGCGGGCTGGGCATTTCATCACGAAACCCGCCGAAATGGGCGCCGAGGTAAAAATCGCTGTTGAGGATTCCGAGCGCGCCGACATTCGTGCGGATTAGATCGATAAAAGATTGCTGCCGCGCATCGTACCGGCGGGACTGGCTCACCATGTAAAGCTTGCCGGCCGTCTCGCTGGCACGAACCATGGCGCGGGCGCGATCCATGGTGTCGGCCATTGGTTTTTCGCCGATTACCGGCAGGCCGGCTTTCAGCGACTCGATGGTGACGTCGTGATGGGCTTCGGGGATGGTCACATCGACGACAAAATCCCAGCCGCCGGCGCGCAGCATGGTTTGGAGATTGTCGCTTGTGCGTACGTCGTTGATCTGCAACTTTTCGGCCGCGTCGGCCGCGGCTTTGGGGCGGATGTCGATCCATCCGGCCAGGCGAACTTCATCGAATGCAGCTAGATTTTTCGCCCACGCCTGGCCCATGCCGCCAGCGCCGACGAGGAGCGCGTTGAGTTTTGCCATGGCGGGCCATGATATGCGCCGGCAATCCGGCGGGTAGGGGTTGCGAGGCCAGATATTGCGATTGAAGTGCGGACGTCCGGGCGGCGCGCGTGCGCTGCCCGATGCAGATTTCGAGGTCTGCAATACAATGGTTGATGTTGTCGTGGATCGAATTTGATCAACACCAAAACCATTCGATCGATGTGAAGCGATGCGTACTTCGTCATACCAAAAATCGGCCGGCCGGGTGCCATTGAAGCGGCGTTCGTCGCCGATGGGGCAATTCATTGGGCTGCTGTTTTTCACCCTCTTCTGGAACGGTATTGTCTGGGGAGTCGCCTGGAATGTGGCGCTGCGGGGCCATCGACGCGAGAGCGCTCCGTGGTTTCTGCTTCTGTTTTTCGGCATTTTCGCGCTGATCGGCCTGACATTGG
>JBBQCK010000297.1:0-4579 GCA_038318605.1 Tepidisphaerales bacterium
AACATGGGCCGGCCGCCATCGACGTTTGCCTGGTGAACAAGGAGGAAGACGATCGCACGAAGTATCGCAGCATTTTGGGTGTGCCGCTGGGAATCGCGGAGCCGTTGGCGGAGGGGGGCTGGTATTTCTGGCAGATCAACAAGGCGTATGTCGCCGCGCGGCCGCTGAATGGCAAAGCGGAGTTTGGGCCGGTGACCCACGTTGACGACAAGAAGGGGCTGGTGCCGGTTGAGAGCAAGACGCATAGGTATCTGGTTTCGCCGGGAAAGGTCGGGGGATGGGTCATGCAGGCGGGGCAGCAGCCCGAATATCCCACGCTTGACGAATTCAAGTCGGCGGTGCTGCAAAAGTGCAAGGTGGCTGCGGAGTTGAATGAGGAAAAGCCCGAGGTGACGTTCAGCACGCTTGATGGGACGGAGCTAAAATTGCGGCATACTGGCGGGCCGGGCGGACGGCCTGAGGCTTGGACGAACGGCAAGGCACTCGATTACGCCAACTGGCCAGTCTGTGAAAATCCGTACGTCCAAGAGGCGCAGGGAAGCGGTATCCTGAAGCTGACGGACGGGCACAACAGCTTGACCATTGACTTTTCAGGCGACTGGCCGAAATTCGTTGAAACGTCCGATAAGTAATTTGACAAGTGATAAGACGGCGCGAAGCCCAGGCACGCGCGATCTGGCGCCGTTGCCGCGCGGCGGAGATTTGCGGTGTATCGCAGGGATCGCGTGGAGAAGTGTTCAATCGAGGAACGACTGTGGCTGGAAAGATATCCCTCTCGCGCGTATATCAGAGCGAAGCCATCGACCGACGGATCCTGGAGGTGGTCAAGGGTGGTAACTACATCCTTGGGCCGGAATGCAGGGCGTTTGAGAAGGAACTGGCGGCCTGGTTTGACGTTCCACATTGCGTATTGAGCAGTTCCTGGACGGCCGCGGTACACCTGCTGCATATTGCGCAGGACCTGAAGCCGGGGGATGAGGTGCTGGTGCCGTCGTTGACGGCGTTTCCGAGCATTGAGCCGATGATTCATGTCGGCGCCAGGCCGGTCTTCTGCGACATCGACGACACTTATACGATCTGCCCCGTGGATGCGAAAAAACGCATCACATCGCGCACCGTAGGCATTCTGCCAGTGCACCTGTACGGCCGGCCGGCGAATATCGATGCGTTTCAGAAACTGGCGGATGAGCACGGGCTTTGGATGATTGAAGATTGTGCGCAGTCGCACGGCGCGCGTTGGAAAGGGCGGCGGGCCGGCAGCTACGGCCAACATGCGGCGCTGAGTTTTTATCCGTCAAAAAACTTGACAGTGTATGGCGATGGCGGGGCGATTTTGACGCATGATGCGGAAATCGCCCGCAAGGTGGGCATGCTGCGGAATCATGGGCGCAAGGACAAATATCTGCACGAGAAGGTCGGATTCAACCTGCGTTTCAACGAGATACAGGCGGCGGTCGGGCGCGAGCAATTAAAGGTGCTGGACGATTTGAACGCAGGGCGCCGCCGGGCGGCCGACTGGTATCGCCGCGAGCTCGTGGGGACAAAAAAGCTTGCCCTGCCTCCTGAAGATGATGCGGGCGTGACCGAGACGGTTTATCACATGTTCGTCATCCGGCTTGATTCCCACGATACACGCGAGGCGCTGGCGCGGCATCTGAAGGAGAAGGGGATTGAGACAGGTGTTCACTATCCGGTGCCGAATCATCAACAGCCTGCGATCACCGATTTGTACGGCCAGTTGCCGTCGCTGCCGCGAACAGAGGATTACACGCGGCGGATTCTAAGTCTGCCGATGCACGGCCAACTTGGCGAGGACGACGTTCGCACGGTGGCCGGCGAAATCAAAGATTTCCTGAGCAAATGAACGCGCAGCACATGCAGCCGGATGGATCGGGGACGGCCGGCGGTGCGCCATCGTCCGGCCAGGCGTGCGAGACGGCGCCGGCGCTTTCGCCTGGGAACGTGCAGACATCCGGGCGCGAAAATCCGCCGCGCCGACCTTTCAAGCGGGTGATATTTCTCGCCGTGGCCCTGATCTCGGCGACAGTGCTGTTCTATCTATCTCCGGCGCGGCAATTTGTGAGCGATGTGGAGCGCCTGCGCTCGATAGTGCGTTCACTCGGGCCGATGGGGTATCCGCTTTGTCTGTTGGTCATGGCGATGCTGGTCGCCTGCGGCGCGCCGCGGCTGATCCTGGCGGCGCTGGGTGGAATGGCGTTTGGGTTCTGGACAGGCCTGGCGTTGTCACAGGGCGGAGCGCTCATCGGGTATTACGCGGTGTTTCTTTTCGTGCGCTGGGGTGGGCGCGAATGGGTGCTGCATCATTGGCCGCGATTGCGCAAATGGAGCGATTTGATAGCGGGGCAGGGCGTGGTTGGCGTGGTGCTGGTGCGGCAGTTGCCGCTGCATGGGACTCTGACAAATTTATGTTTTGGTGTGTCGAACGTGCGGCATGTTCATTTTTTAATCGGCAGCGCCATTGGTCTGATGCCGGAGGCGATTCCGGTGACGCTGGCAGGCGCGGGGCTGGTGCGAGCATCGGTGCGCGACAGTGCGGGGTATCTGGCGGCGGCAGGAATTGCATTTGCAGGATTGTGGCTGGCGGCGAGTCATGGGCTGCGCGTGTTAAAGCGAACCGGCCGAGGGGCGGCATTGATGGATGAAGTTTCTCACATGTCCGAAGGAGCGAACGCGTGACCAATGGATCTTCAGATGCGCCTGTTTTGTCGGTGTGCGTGCCGGTTTATCACGAAGAGGAAAATATCCCGCTGCTGCACGAGGCGGTGCGCCAGGTGTGCGAGGCAAACAATGTGGCATTCGAGCTGATCTATGTGGATGACGGCTCGAAGGATGGTTCGTGGGCCGCGATTGAAAAATGCGCGGCGGATGACGCCCGGGTGCGCGGGCTGAGGTTTCGGGCGAATTGCGGGGAAACGGCGGCGTCTGATGCTGGTTTGCGCGCCGCGACGGGAAAATATGTCATGTCGATGGACGCAGATTTACAAAATGACCCGAAAGACATTCCGGCGTTTCTGAGGGCCTTTGAGGCGCCCGAGGTCGATTGCGTCTGCGGGACGCGCGTCGCGACGCGAGGGAAGGGGGACAAGCCGATTCGCGTGATTTCCAGCCGAATTGCCAATGCGGTGCGCAACTGGCTGAGCGACGAGGAGATCTCCGACGCGGGATGCACCTATCGTTGCTTCAAACGCGAATGCGTGGACAAGCTAAAGCTCTATCGCGGCCTGCATCGATTCATCCCGACGCTGTTGAAGATGGAAGGCTACCGCGTGGTGGAAATTCCCGTGTCGAACAATCCGCGGCTGCATGGTGAAAGCAAATACGGAGTGTGGAACCGCCTGTTCAAGAGCTTCTACGATTTGTTGGCGATCCGCTGGATGAAGAGCCGGCTGCTGGGGTATGAGGTGGGGCAGGTGGCGGGCAGGTCTTCGAATGCAATTCTACGTATCGAGAAGTAAATCTCACAAGAGCCGAATTAAGCCAGCCATACTCGGGTTAATCGAAGCGAATTCGAATCGGTTTCACTTCGATTATTTTGATGCGTAGCGGATGACCGGAAATCGGACTTTGAGGTGCGAGCGGCATATTTGCTATCGCGAGTTCCTGGGTCCAGCTACATTCATTCCCATGGCGTTGCTGTCCGGAAAGATCGTGATGGGCGCGCGCGGCAGTTTGCTGTCGCTGGCGCAGAGCCGGCAGGTTGCGGATGCGCTGGAGCGGGTGCACGAAGGGCTGCGGGTGGAGGTGCGCGTCGTGCAGACGAGCGGCGATCGCATTGTTGATCGGCCGTTAAATGAGGCGGGCGGCAAGGGTCTGTTTACCAAGGAACTTGAACTTTCGCTGCTGCGCGGCGAGATCGATTTCGCGGTACATAGCTACAAGGATGTGCCGGTGACGGAGCCGCTGGTGGATGTCGCCGGGCTTGTCGTAGCGGCCGTGCCGCGGCGGGAGGATGCGCGCGACGTCATGGCGTCGGCGTGGGCGACAATTGGAGAATTGCCCACAGGGGCGCGTGTGGGAACGGGGAGCATGCGGCGGCGCTGTCAGTTGCTGGCTCTGCGAGGGGATCTGCGCATCGAGCCAATTCGCGGCAACATTGATACGCGGCTGCGCAAGCTGCGCGACGGGGAACATGATGCCATCCTGCTGGCGGCGGCGGGATTGAAGCGCGCCGGATTGTTCGACGCTGCTACGATGCATGCGTTTTCGTTTGAGGCGATGTTGCCGGCGGCGGGGCAGGGGGCTTTGGCGCTGCAATGCCGGCGCGATGATCGCAGCACTATCGAACTGCTGAGGCAACTGAATGATCCGGCGACGGCACGCTGCGTCAATATCGAGCGCGCGGTCGTGGCGAGATTGGACGGCGATTGTCATTCGCCGATCGCGGCGCTTGCGGAGTTGGAGGGGGCAGGCGTGAAATTGCGGGCGGCGGTCGGGGCGCGCGATGGGGAATTACCGGTGGCGTTCGCGGCTGCTACGGACGACAGCGACGCAGACGTACTTCAGCATGTACTGGAATTGCTGGCTCAGCAGGGTGCTGGCGTAGCGCACAATTAGCATT
>JBBQCK010000298.1:0-4557 GCA_038318605.1 Tepidisphaerales bacterium
CTTTCGGCGACGGTACGAAATAGGTCCAGAAGTCCTGCGTGTCGGCATTGCCAGCAGCGCCTGTCAGCACAATGGGGAGAAAAAATTCCTGCGGGTCGCCATCGAGATCATCCTGCACGACGAGTAACTGTAGTTCCTGGTTTTTTGCCTCGGTGGGCTTGAGCTGCACTTTGAGTGCGGTCCAGGCGTTTTGGCGGTAGAGGCCACCGCCCCAGCCGAATGAAATAAACTGCCCCTGCGCCTGGCCCTGTGCGGGCACGGCCGCGGCCAGCAGCAGCATCCCCGCCAAAAGGAAACGCATGATTAAAATCCTAGTTGCCGCGGGACGAGCGTCAAACAGCCGGCGGCGGATGTTGTTGCGCACCGCGAGTGAATCGTTGCAGCGCATGGGCGGCGGGCGTTGCGAGCAGCGGCTTAACCTTCGCAGCGGACGGTGGGTTGAATAGATTTATTTTGCTCCAGCGGGCGGAACGTCGCCGAGGTATTTGGCGCACACCGCGGCGGCAAGGTCCACGTCATTGATGTTCGCAAGCGTGCAGAGCCACGCCAGCACGTCGGCAAATTCCTCGCGAAGGTTTTGCGGGTCGTCGCCGCGCGCCAGCGCCCGTGCGAGTTCGCCGATCTCCTCGCTGAACCATAACCAGGTTCCGGGCGTTCCGCGCTGTCGGTCGGCGTGTTCGTATCGGCGCGCGATCTCGCGCTGAAAGGCGGAAAGTGTGAGGTTTTCTGGATTCATGTGAGACAAAGGATCAGTTGGGAATCTGCGTTTCCGCCCGCCACTTTGCGAGCAGATCGGTGAGCAGGGGAATCACTTTTTCCTCGCGCTCGACGGCCGGCTTGTCGTTTGCCAGCCGGGCAATTTCCAGGCGCAGGTCGTGTGCTTCGGCATCAAACGGACTGATGTAAATTGATTCCAGGGCGTAGCGACCGGCGTTGGCTAGATCGCCCTCATCGCGGTAGAGGCGGGCGATGCGCTTGGCGTAGGCGTTGTCCTTCAGCGAAACCTGATGAAGGCGCAAGAGGTGCTCGATTGCCTTTGGCGTGTCCTTGCATTCATCCTGCATATATAAAAACGCCAACCGCTGATGCGGAAGGGCGTCCACCGGGCGAAGGGCGACGATCTTTTCCCATATTGGAACGGCTTCCTTGTACTTGCGATCGGTGATCAATATTTCCGCAGCCGAGCGGAGGCCGGCCACCGTGGCGGAGGTCTTTGGGTCG
Organism: Tepidisphaerales bacterium; assembly: GCA_038318605.1. GTDB lineage: Bacteria > Planctomycetota > Phycisphaerae > Tepidisphaerales > Tepidisphaeraceae > JBBQCK01. Next base: position 1,222 of record JBBQCK010000298.1, read on the forward strand.
TAGCCCCATGTCGCCACGCGGGCGTCGCACCACTTGAAGAAATCCTTTGCAAAATCATCCAGATTCTGGCCGAGAACTTCCTGGAATACCTGGTCCTGCTCCTTGCCTTCACGGAAGCCGGCCAACATGCGCTGGATATGGTCGTGGTCCCATTTTTCCTCAATGTATTCACAAATCCAGGCTGATTCGGCGTACGCGAGCGTGCGATCCTGCGGGCGCTTTGGGCGGACGAACGCCCATGTGAGCTGGTCCATCGTGAACAGTTCATGCTTGCGCACGGCCTGAAGGAGCATGGGCACCCACTCCCAGCGGATCGGATTGCGCTCCTCCTCGACCGCAAGGCCCTCGGTCATCCAATGAGCGATGCGGTTGTCGGTGATGGCGAGCGTGATGGTGTGGGTGTATTCGTGCCTTAGGACCGTCGCCCAGTTGTAAGTGCCGAACGTATTGGCGGCGTTGCGGGGCGAGACCATGGCGATGTTTTTGCCCATCGCGGCGCCGACGGTTCCGATCCACGGCGTGCCGGTGGTGCGCACTGAAAATTCGTCGTGCCGGGGGAAGACCTGGATAGTGGTCGTCTCTGGTAGCGCCAGCTTCCCGAACAGCTTGTCCACCTCAAAATGCCGGCAGACATCGGCGTGAATTGTCTCCAGATAGTCGGCCATATATTGCGAAAGAATGGGTGCCTCGGCGGGATCGGCGGAAATGATGAAGTTACCCTTGCTGCTCACAAGCTTGGGCATCTTCGCGGTTTGATCCAGTAGAATCAGGTAGTTGTGGGTGCGCCGATTATAGGGGTCTAGCACGCTGGCCGCTTCGAGCACTTCGCGGGCTTTGGATTCCTCGCCCCATTGAGTGTAGAGGAGGCCCAGGCCATTGCGGGCGTCGGTTAACCACGGAGCACGCTCGACAGCGATTTTGTACATGTCAGCCGCGCGGACGTATTGGCGCATGGCGCCGAGTTGGCTGGCGACCTCGTAATAGGCCGAGGCGTTGTTCTTATCCATCGACTCGATCTGGTCGAGGATGCCGCGAACGGCCTTGTCGTTAAGTTGCAGGGCATAGCAGGCCGCCTTCAGTGACAGTATTTCAACATCCTGCGGGCGCTTCTCGACCAGTTGGGATGCCACCGCGAGCGCATCCTTGGCGCGGCGCTGTTGCAGGAGGTCGCGCACCTCGAGCACGGCGGCGGCGGGGCACTGCGGGTCCACGTCGCGCATGAATTCGATGCACGCCTCGGTACGATCGAAATCGTATTTGCCCAGCGCCATTTCTCCGAGAAGCTGGAGCGTGCGGATATCGGCGGGGTTTTGCTGGCCGACCGCCTTCAATTCGGCGACGGCGTCCTTTTCATTGTCGCGGGCAACCAGATATTCCGCAGCCGCGAGATGAGCCGGCCAATACTGCGTGTCGATGATGTCGTAGGCCTGCGTGAAGATTTTGAGGATGATATTTTCAAGGCCGGGGATGGACTGATAGCCCATCTGCAGGGTGAAGTGGCGATCGAGGCCGCGCCCCATGAGGGTGACTTCCTCGGCGTCTTCGAATGCTGCCGGGCCTTCCTGGGTCCATTTATCCCAGTATTTGTCGTGTATCCACTGGTATTGTTGGCGGGCGGTGCTCATGTCGCCTGTCGCTTCAGAGATCATGCCGAAATTGAATCGGGCGAGTATTGATTCGGGATTTTTGTCGGCCGCTTCCTTCAGGAGCGCCGCGGCGTCGTTGGTACGGCCGAGATCTTCCAGCACGCGGGCGCGTTCGACCAGCACGCGCACGTTGTTGGCGATGTCGGGATCAGTGAGGACCTTCAGGGCGGCGTCGCGGTCGCCAGTGACGCGTAGGCACATTCCTCGGATGGTGGCGATCTCGGCGGGGTCGCCTTTGGCGACTGTGGACAACTGTGCCAGGGCCTGGCGGTATCGGCCGGCAAATGCCAGCGCGCGGGCTTTGTCGAGATCGCGGTAATACTTGGGATATTTAAGCGCGGGAAGTTTTTCCGGAAGCGTTTTTTCGACCCAGCGATGCGGCGCGGAGTTACGGCTGAATTCATCGGCGCGAGCGATCGTGACGGCCGACAGCGCCAAGGCGGCGCTGGCGAGCGCCAGCCATGATGCCGCAACGGCGGGCGCTCCGTGCAGCGGCCGGTTGTTCGAGTCTTTTCTCGAGATATTGTTCCGCGTTGAACCGTTCGATGTCATGTGAATTGGCCTTACTCCGATGAAGCTGACGGGGCTCTGATCGTTGGCGTTTGCGATCGTTACAAATCTGATGCGCCGCGCGATCGGAAGTTGCGAGGCAGGGCCTGATACGGATACTGCGGCTGAAGCCGGGCTATCATAGGCCCGGAGACCAATTATATGGCGGAACAAAGCACAATCGCGGCCAATCCGGCAAAATTTTTCCCAGCGGGCGAATCGGGCGGGGCTGGTGTGTCGATCGAATCGCTGATCGGCAATGCGCTGGCGTTTCCGGTGCTGGAGCATTGCAATTTCTTCAACCACGCGGGCGTGTGCCCTTTGCCGGCGGGTGCGGCGAACGCGCTGCGGGCGTTTGCCAGGCGCGCGGAGACGACGGCATATCTCGATTCGGGATGGTATCGCGATGTCGAGAAGTTGCGCGAGTCGGCCGGGCGGCTGATTGGCGCGGATCGGGAGGAGATCGCGTTTGTCAAAAACACCTCAGAAGGAATAGCGACGGTCGCTTCCGGGCTTGATTGGAAGCCCGGCGATCGGATCGTGACGACCGGTGTTGAATATCCGGCGAATATCTATCCGTGGATGGAGGTTGCCCGGCGGCATGGTGTTGAGGTGGTGATGGCACCGGAGGTGCAGGGGGCGGATGGTTCGAGACAGGTGCCGATAGAGTCGATCCTTGAGCAGGCCGCCCGGCCGGGCACACGATTGGTGGCATTGAGCCACGTTGAGTATGCATCCGGCCAGCGGCATGACCTGGGGCGAATTGGCGCGTTCTGCCGCGAGCGCGGAATTTTGTTCAGCGTCGACGGGATTCAGTCGCTGGGCATTCTGCCGGTGGATGTGCGAGCGATGAAGATCGATTTTCTGTCTGCGGATGGCCACAAATGGCTGCTTGGGCCGGAGGGGGCGGGCATTTTTTATATCCGGCGGGAATTGCTGGAGCAGGTTCGGCCGCTGGTGATCGGCTGGATGAACGTGGTGAACGCCGAGGCGTATGGGGAATACGATTTCACGTTGAAGCCGGACGCGCGGCGATATGAGTGCGGAAGCTGGAATATACCGGGTTTGCTTGCGCTGCGAGCGAGCCTCGATATGTTGCGCTCAGTGGGGGTGGAGGCGGTGTCAGAGCGCATTTTCGCCA
>JBBQCK010000299.1:0-4545 GCA_038318605.1 Tepidisphaerales bacterium
GGTGGCCAGCTCGATCAGGCCGAGGCGATTGTCGATATGTTCGTCCGCGAGGGCGTCATTGTAAGCACCAAAGGCCGCAGCCGCCCCGAGGTGATCCGCCGCGCAAAGCCCGAAGGGACGCTGCCTTATTTTCCGATGATCGTGCTCATCAACGAATTTTCGGCGTCGGCGAGCGAAATTGTCGCCGGAAGCCTGCTCGACAATCAGCGCGCTGTGGTCGTCGGCACACGCAGCTATGGCAAGGGATCGGTCCAGGAACTCATCCGCCTCGGCGGCGATGGCGGTGAACTGAAGATGACCGTGGCGTATTACTACCTTCCCAGCGGCCGACTCGTTCACAAGAAGAAGGACGCGAAGGAGACGGACGCCTGGGGCGTCGAGCCGCAAATCGTTGTAAAGATGGATGATGAGCAGGAGCGGCAGTTGCAGCGGCTTTGGAGCGAGCGCGATGTTTTTCAGCGTCCCGGCGGCCGCGTCGCGACAATGCCTGCGACGACACAATCGACCACCGCGCCTTCAGCGACCCAGCCTGTGGATGCCCAACTGCAGCGCGCCGTCGATACACTTTTGGCAACCCTGATTTTGCAGAGGACCAATCCCGCAGTCGCAGGTGCGACTTCTGCACCGACGCAGCAGTGAACGCGGGATCAAATTTTTGTGATTGATGGAGTGATGGATGATTCAGTTGGCGGCCGATCTTGCTTCGCGAAGGTTGTTGCAGCAGTTGTCCGATCCGGAGATGGATCGGCGTCTGACGGCCCTCGCTTCGACCGGCCCGGTGGCGGCGTATGCAGGCTTTGATCCGACGGCCGATTCGCTCCATGTCGGCCATTTCATGGGCATACTTGGGCTGATCTACGCCCAGCGCAACGGCATCCGCCCGATCGCCGTGGTCGGCGGCGCCACCGGACTGATCGGCGATCCGGGCGGCAAGACCACCGAGCGCCCGCTCCTGACGCGAGAAACGGTCGCGGCCAATGTCGAGGGTCTGCGCAACGTCCTTTCGCGATTTCTCGATTTCGATCACAAAACCGCGCCGGCGCAGATCGTGAATAATCTCGACTGGTTTGGCTCGATGACGGCCGTCGATTTTCTGCGCGACGTCGGCCGGCATTTTCGCCTCGGCGCCATGCTATCGAAGGAATCGGTGAAGCTGCGTATGGAACAAAGCGTCGACGGCATGAGCTACACCGAATTTTCGTATCAGCTTTTGCAGGGCTACGACTTTTATCGCCTCTATCGCGACCATCGCTGCGTGTTGCAGATGGGCGGCAGCGACCAGTGGGGCAACATCATCGCCGGCGTCGATCTGATCCGCAGGATGGAAGGCGAATCCGGCCACGCTTTCGGCCTCACCTGGCCATTGATGACGACATCGTCGGGCCAGAAGTTCGGCAAATCCGAAGGCAACGCGGTTTGGCTCAGTGCCGAAAAGACCACCCCGTTCGACTTCTATCAATTCTGGCTGCGCGTTGAAGACGCAGACGCCGGCCGATATTTGCGCTACGTCACGTTCCTGAACGAAGCCGAAATCGCGGATCTAATGAAGGAGCAGGAAAGCGCTCCCGAAAAGCGCTTCGCCCAGAAGCGACTCGCTGAGGAGATAACCCGTCTCGTCCATGGGGATGAACCGACGCGCCAAGCGGTCTCCGCCAGCGAAGCCATGTACGGCGCCGGCCCGCGCACACTGGACGCGGCCGCCATCGAAGCGCTGCGCACGCAGGGCGTCGCCAGCGTGTCTATCGAGCGTGCCAAACTCGCCAAAGGCTGGAGCGCCATCGACGCGGCAGTCGAATCAAGCCTGGCCAAAAGCAAGGGCGAAGCGCGCCGCCTGATCCAGCAGGGGGGCCTGTACGTCAACGACCTCGCGGTGACAGACATCGAACACCGCCTGACCACCGCCGATCTCGTTGAAGACAAAGCGATCGTTCTCCGCGCCGGCAAGAAGCATCTGCGACTTGTGTATGTTCAATAGCCGATGTTTGCAGGTGCGCCGCCGGCATCGGCCGTTTGACTGCAAATCGCGCCCGTCTTAAGCTTTGTGGGCCGCGTGAAAAATGCGGCATTTTGTCAGAATCGGGCAGTATTTGTGGATTGAGGAGTGAGCAATGTCTTTTGAGTGTGTCGTCGTAACCCCCGAGCAGCAGGTTCTCGAAGCAACCGTGTCGCAGGCGATTGTGCCGGGGCATGACGGGCAAGTGGGCATTCTCACCGGCCGGGCGCCGATTCTGCTCAAGCTGGGTGTTGGCACACTGCGTGTCGATGAAATCGGCGGCAAGCAGCGGACCTTCTTCATCGATGGCGGCGTGGCGCAGATGAAGGATAATCGCCTCACGATCCTGACCGACGAAGCCATGCCGGCCGATCAGATCAATGCCGAAAGCGCCCGCGCCGAACAGGCGGAGGCCGAAGCGCGCGTGGCGACGGATGCCGCCAGCCGCAAGCAGAAGGAACATCAACTGGCTCGCGCCCGCGTCAAGCGGCAGATCGCCGGCTGATCGCATGTTTGCCATCAATCGTCGGCAAGCGCCATGACTGCTGGAGCGCGCCGTCGCGACTTACCCAACCACGCGCACCGCTTCGCCCAGCCGCAAATCCACTTCGATGCGGCAATCAAGTTCTTCCTCCAACAGGCGAAACTTCTTGCGCCGCTGGTAGACGCGCCGGGCCTTGGGGCAATCGTGTCGCAGATAGCAGGTCACGCAAATGCGCCGGCCGCGCGCCCACAATACCAGTCGCGGGCTCTCCAGCGAGCGGCTGTCCAGCGCATCGGCCGCCCGCAGCAGCGCCAGCAGGCAACGGATCGGCCGACGGTCATCGCCCGCGTCCAGTATTTTTTCCTCACCGGACAGTGGAATATCGCCGCGATGATAGCGCGTCAGAAACGCAATCAGCCGGCGTTCACGCGGGCTCAGGGGCAGCGTCGCATCCTCCAGCAGCATCCGCGCACCTTGCGCGGGATGAGTTTTCTCGTCCATGCTGCGCCCGACATCGTGCACGAGACTTGCCAGTTCCAGCAACTCCAGCCAACTGGCGTTCAGGGCATGAAATGGCTCAGTCAATTCAAACAGCGATCGTGCAATACTTCGCACGCGGCGTTCATGGGTGATGGTCCCCAGTGCCCTCCGTGCCCACCCGCCAACCGTCGCAAATCGTGCTCGCCGGGCGTCAGCACGATCCGACACACCGTGCAACAAGCCGCGCCGCCCCAAGGCGCGCGACGACTTGGGCATCCAAACGCTCGTCCTGCCACCCGTGCCGTACGCCATCCGGTTGCTCCAAATCAGGATCGCCAGCCGATGGAAACGTCGGCGCGATGGGTGGATCCCGCGCAAGTCATCGACCCATCACCGCCCGCTCCTTATTAATGTCGGCCAGAAGGGTGATCGGAGCGCACTTCGTCCGGTAAGGATTCGTCGCTGGCATCTGGTGCGCCGCCGACTGACTGTCGCGACTGACGCTCATCGTTCACCCGATCCAGCCGCGCATCCGCCTTCTTGCGCATCGCCTGAAACTCTCTCTGCATGCTATCGAGCTTTTCGTCGCTTAGCTCTTCCAGATCCACCATCGCGTTACGGGCACCATGGTGGGCGCGGATCAACTCGTCCAGTTTCAGATGGATTGCCTTGGCGTCGCGGTTTTGTGTGTTCTGAATCAAAAATACCATCAGGAATGTAACGATCGTCGTGCCGGTGTTAATGACCAGTTGCCAAGTGTCGGAAAAGTGAAAAACCGGCCCGCAGGCGGCCCATCCCGCGATGATCGTCAATGCCAAAATAAACGCCCATTTGGATCCCATTGCCTTGGCGGTTGCGGCCGAGAATATCCGGAAAAACTCGCTAAAACCTCCGTGTTTTGCAGGGCTGTCTGACTCAAATTGACCCGCTGAGTCTGACTGGCCGTTATGTCCGGATTCGCGATCCGTATCGCGACGTTTTTTCGCAGGTTCGTTGCCGCGTTGGTTTTTCATGTCTTTGCTCGGCTGATTGCAACCGTCGTGCCAACTTCCTCGACATCGCGGCCCATGCTTCGATAATCAGCCGAGCAAATGGTTCCGATTTTAAAGAACATACCGGTCCCCGAAGCAAGGGCGATCGTCCTGTCGGTGGCCGTGGGAATCATCCTGCTCCTGCTGAAATTTGCCGCCTACTTCGTCACAGGCTCGGCCGCGATCTTCTCAGACGCCCTCGAATCGATCGTGAACGTGCTGGCTGCCTCAATCGCCCTCTACTCGCTGCGCATAGCCCACGCGCCCGCTGACCCTGAACACCCATACGGCCACGGTAAGGCCGAATTCCTCGCCGCGGCGTTTGAAGGGGGCATGATCCTTCTCGCCGCAGTCGTCATCACCATTCGGACAATCGACATTCTACTTCATAAATCCGCCCCGACCGTCGGCCGGCTCGATCTGGGCATCGCCCTGATCGGCACCGCGATGGTGCTCAATGGCGCGGCCGGCTTCTACCTCATTCGCATCGGCCGGCGTACCAAATCCCTCACACTCGAGGCCGACGGCCAGCACCTGCTTGCCGACGCCATCACCTC
>JBBQCK010000300.1:0-4544 GCA_038318605.1 Tepidisphaerales bacterium
AAGCCCATCGCGACGATAAACCTCGGTGTAGCTGCCCGCATCGGGATACATTACGCCTTCAATCAATTCCTTCTCGCCGCCCTGTTCGTTGAGATGAGTCTGCGTCCACAAGCCGAGCTCCTGCGCCAGCGCGGCGCCGCACCGCCGCAGCGCCCCATTTACCGCGACTGCAAAACGATCTGTGACGATCAGCCGTGAACCAAATCGATCCGCCAGACCGCGCACATCAGCTTCAAATGTCCTCTCGTTGGTACGCAGGTCATTCGGGCATCGCTGGTTCATCATCAACAGCCCGACGCGCCAAGTCGGCGGCAGCAATGTGAGCGCGGCCTCGGTGGCCGAGGCCGAAGGTGTCATATAGGCCGCGCCACCCACAACTCCGTGCGAAAGCGTGTCTTCTAGAAATTGTGAAATCACGCGCTCCGCGGCCGGCTTATCGTTGCAGGCAATCTCGGCAGGGAAGACATTGCGCTTCAGACCGGCCAGCAACTGCCCTTCCGGCGCCTCGGCCGGAACACCCTCCACAAACCGCCCGCGGATCGGATGCTGCGGAATGTGAATATGCACATCCACAAACGGTGGCGACATCACGCCATCTGCCCGGCGAACGACAACATCGCCGGACATCTCACCCGAAGCCCCCTGCCATGCGCCTGCATAACACAGCAATCCCTGTGCATCGCCCACCAGCGCGCCGTCGGCGAAGTATTCGACCTTTCCGCCTGGCCGCGGAATGAGCAAGGGCCCGCGCACCGCCTCAGGCCGAAGCTGCGTCGCCTGTTCAGACATGCGCACCCTCCAGCCGTGCATTGGGGCGAACCAGCCGGCCACGAAAGGTGCCAACTGCCCGGCCGTCGCGATAAACCGTTGTCCCGCGCACGATCGTCCGCTGTACGGCGCCGGTAAAAATCCGCCCGACGTACGGACTTTGTCTATGGCGATCCAGCAGTTGCTCCTGCTTCAACTGAAATTTCTCATCCAGCAGTACCAACGCAAAATCGGCGTCAAATCCGCGCTCGATGCGACCCTTGGCGGCAATGGAAAATCGCCGAGCAGCATGATCGGCCGTCAGCGCCGCAACCATTTCCGGCGAAATGCCAGGCCGATGCGTCAACAACACATTCAACGTCGATTGAACGCCCGCAATTCCGCCCCAGCACGCGAACGCATTCGACGACTGCTTCATGGACGCTGGCGATGGAGAATGATCGGACGCGACAAAGTCGAGCGTCCCCGCAACAAGGTCTTTCCACAGTTGCTCGACATCGGCTGCCGCACGCAGCGGAGGCGCGCACTTGGCGCGGGCGCCCAGTTCTGGCAGATCGGTTTCATTGAAGGTCAGATAGTGCGGGCAGGTTTCGCAGCTTACATCAGCCAGCCCGTGCGCCGCCGCGAGCCGCACCAAAGCGGCCGCGCGCGGGTGGCTTACATGCACCACATGCAGCCGGCATCCGGTGTCGGCTGCCAGGGCAACGGCGCGCGCCGTAGCCTCTTCCTCCGCCATTGGCGGGCGCGTTGCCAGATAGTCCGCCCACCCGGTCGCGCCGCGTGCTTGCGCCCCAGCTGTGAGTCGCGCGGTTATCTCCTCGCTCTCTGCATGCACAGCGACCGGCAGATCCAGCTTTCGCGCCATCTGCATTCCGCGATACAACGTCATGTCGTCGATTTGCGAAAAATCATCGATGCCGCTTGCACACATGAACGCCTTGAATCCGACCACACCACATTCGGCCAGCTCCGCCATTTGATCGAGGTTGCCCGGCGTCAGGCCGCCCCAGAGTCCAAAATCCGTGCGGCTGCTGCGTTCGGCAGCAGACTGCTTCAGGCGAAAGCTCGCTGCATCGAGCGTGGGCGGCGAAGCATTCAACGGCATGTCAAAAAAGCACGTTCCGCCCCCCGCCGCCAGCGCGGACGAGCCGGTTTCAAATCCCTCCCATTCACTGCGCCCCGGTTCATTGAAATGAACGTGCGGATCGAGAACACCTGGAAAAATATACATCCCCTTTGCATCGATCACTTCGCGCGCATCTCCTGCCATCTCTTCGCCCAACTCGGCGATCCGCCCGTCACTTACGGCGATATCGCGACGCATCGCCCCGTCCGGCGCGACCACCATTGCATTGCGTATGATCAAATCCCAATTCATGGCACATTAACTTCCACGATAAGTGCTGTAGGCCCACGGCGACACCAGCAGCGGCACATGGTAATGCCCGGCCGGGTCATCGACCTCAAAAAGTACCGGCACGACGCCAAGAAATCGCCCGGCGTCCGGCGAACCGGCCGCCGCGAAATAATCCGCGACGTGAAACAGCAGGTGGTAGGTTCCCGAACTGAAAGCCAGACCCTCCACGAGCGGGCCGGCCCGGCCGTTTTCGTCGGTGAACAGATCCGCCAGCGGCGTTTTCTTCCCCCCGTCCAGCCGGTGCAATTCGATGCGCATTTTGGCAGCCGGTTTGCCGGATGCGGTGTCCAGAACATGGGTCGTGACGCGGCCGCTCATTGCCTCGGCTCCTTCGTACGCGAAACCGTGCCGCTGATCATGCCGAAGGGCTCATCCGTGGCGACAAAAATGTCGTTCTCAAACTTCAATCCGAATGGTTCGAGGTTGAACGGTATGCGATGCATATTAGGCAGATCAAGCCGGATTGATTCGATCACGCCGCAAGCCTCGAGTGCGGCGTGTCCCATCGCCAGAAGCGTCTGCTGCACGCCCAGACTATGCTGCATTGCAAACGTACTCAGAATCGCTGCGTCGATTGATCCTGACGCTTCGCCAAAGTTGGCGTCGGCCGAGCCATAGCGCCACTCGGCGTCGATGCGCGTCGCGACGATACGGTCGCGCGTGTCTTTCAGCGTGCGATAGCGGTCGTCAACAAAATCGCGCCACTCGCTGGCGGTCGTCTTGAGAACCAGAAGGCCCTTCACCCCACCCCATATCGCCGTCTCACCATCTCCGCGGGTAAATGTCGCCCGGGCGAAACGCCGTTGCGGCCCGTCACAGGTGAACGCATGGTCGTGCGATTTTCCATCCACCTCGATGCGCCGCCACGATGCCTGTTCAAGCACAACCTCCGCCCGACGCACCGGTAAATAGGTCGCAACGAAATGCCGTGCGATAACCACGGCAAGCTGCTCTATTGAATCAAAAGAATTTTCCTTCGCCAGCACATAAACGGTGTTCCTGATCGAGTCGGTGGCGATCACTTTTCGGTTGTCCCCATCGCGATATGCAGATTCGAAATCCCCCTCGAGTGTGACCGCCGCGTCGATTTCAAACAGCTCGTGCCGCGCGCCATTCCGCACGACTTTCGTCAGACGAACGGCACTTTTACCATACGAATTGGCCTGAAGTTCCACTATGCATCCTCCCAAATGATGTCGGCGAGGCGATGGCGGGCGATGGCGAAGATCTGCTGCAACGCCTCGGCCATTTCCGCTTCGCGCGACCGTTCAAGGCGCACCGGAAACGCATCAAGAATGGCGGCCTTTCGATGCTCGCGAGCGCAGATCACGAAAGGAAACCCGAATCGCTCGCGATACGCTTCGTTATACCGCTCGAACAGCTCAATTTCCTGATGATTCAGTTCGTCCAATCCCGCCGACGCCTGTTCCTCGTTGCTTTCCCGAGTCAGTCTGCCCTGTTGCGCAAGTCTGCCAACGAGATCCGGATGAGCCCGTATCAGCGCCAGTTGTTCGTCACTGGTCGCGCACTTGGCGGCCGAGCACATCGCCTCGTGCAGAGCGCCGACACTGGCAAACGGACGAACCTCCCACACGCGCTTTGCCACCCATTGAGAATGCTCGAAAACACCGCCGAGCAGGTTTAGGAACGATAGCTCATTCATCCCATTGACCTCGCCAAGCACCGGCCGGCGCACCAGCGATTCGACGATCCGCGCCGCCAGCGCGATGTCCTCCACGCGGCTGAATTCCGTGGGGTTATGGCTGATTCCGTCGCGGCTGGGAACAAACAGCATCGCCGTTGCGACGTGCGGCGCGAGAATGGCGCTATCGTGCAGCGCACCGCTGACGACCATCGGTAATTCGTCAACACCCACCTGTCGCGCCGATCGTGCAAGGCGTGCCAGCAGCAGATCATTCATCGGCCGGGCATCCACTGCTTCGGTCTGGCAAATCTCAACCGCCACGCCCCTGCGCTGGCTGATCTTGGCAACCGCTTCGCGTAGCCGGCGGTCGGCCTCCGCCAGCAATCCGTCGGCCGGTGCGCGCAGATCGATTGTGAACTCAACCGAATCCGCAATGACATTCACCGCGTTCGGCAGCGCGATGATTCTCCCGACCGTCGCAACCGCATCGCCATCTAACTCTCGCGCCAGTGCTTCAATCGCCACAACCATCTCCGCCGCCCCAACCAGCGCATCGCGTCGATCCTGCATAGCGGTGGCCCCCGCATGGTTCGCGTCGCCACGCACGACCACCCGATACTGCCGCCGCCCCGCAATCGCTCGGACCAGCGCCAGCCGCTGCCCTCGCCGCCACATGCCTGGCCCCTGTTCGATGTGCACCTCGACCATGCCAAG
>JBBQCK010000301.1:0-4536 GCA_038318605.1 Tepidisphaerales bacterium
AACGCCAGCGCCAGCCCGTTCGTCGCGGGCAAACAGCAGTTCCGCCTTGAGCTGTTCAGTGCGCAGGTCCGCCGCTTCGGCAAGCCACTGGTCTATGTTAATCAGGTCGGCGGCAATGATGAACTCATCTTCGACGGCAACTCCATGCTTCTCGACGCGGAAGGAACCGTCATCGCGCAGGCGAAAGCATTCGAGGAAGACCTGCTTTTCGCCGACCTGAACCCCGCCGCAAGTGGCGCGAATACCGCGCAAGCCGCTTTTTTACCTGTGACAAATACCTCCCGAGCGGCCACGCCCACACCAGAATCTGCCGCCGCGACCAAATTCAGCCCCTCAATGGAAGCTCCCCAAGCGATGGATTCCACCCCCACTCCCGGTACTCCGGGGGAGGACCGGGGTGGGGGCGGCCATTCCCGCAATGAACCCAACTCAACGCTCGAATCCATCTACAAAGCCCTGATCCTTGGCCTGCGCGATTACCTGCGTAAATGCGCATTCAAATCGGTCGTGCTCGGGCTGTCCGGCGGAATCGATTCCGCTCTGACCGCGGCCATCGCGGCCGACGCCCTTGGCCCGGATCGTGTCACCGGCGTTGCCATGCCCAGCCGTTTTTCCTCACAACATTCCATCGATGACGCCAAAGCGCTGGCCGCGAACCTCGGCATCGCCTTCCATCTCGTGCCCATTGAAATCGCTCATCGCGCTTTTGAATCAACGCTGTCGCCAATATTCACAGCGGATCATGGGAAAGGCGCTGCCCGAAGCCCGCAGGATTCTCCGCTTGGCGATGATCTCACCGAACAGAACATCCAGGCCCGCGTGCGCGGCCTGACGCTGATGGCGTTTTCCAATCGCTTTAATCATCTGCTTTTGACCACCGGCAATAAGAGCGAGATCGCCGTCGGATACTGCACACTCTACGGCGATATGTGCGGCGGCCTGGCAGTCATCAGCGATGTGCCCAAAACCATGGTCTGGGCGCTGAGCCGCTGGATGAACCATCGCGCCGGCCGCGAGCTGATCCCGCAAAACTCCATCGATAAAATCCCCAGCGCCGAGTTGCGACCCAACCAGAGCGATCAGGATTCGCTGCCGCCATACCCCGTTCTCGACGCGATCATCGAGCGCTATGTTGAACTCGAGCACAGCGCCGAAGAAATCATCGCCGGTGGAATCGATGCCGAGACCGTCGCGCGCATAGTGCGGTTGATCGATCGCAGCGAATACAAACGCCGCCAGGCCGCACCGGGCCTGAAGGTAACCAGCCGGGCCTTCGGCTTCGGCCGGCGCATGCCGATTGCCCAGAATTATGTGCCCCTTGGCACATCCTGATTTTGACGGCGGTTGACCCGATGGAACATCGTGCTCAAGAATCTTGGAAATCGCTCTTCAGGCCCAAGACCTTGGGCAGGTGCGAAGCGTGGTACGGCGGCGTCAGGGTTGGATAACCGTGATTGGAGAAGCCGGATTTTCCGGCAAATGCAGATTGCCCGCTTCAGCGGCTTTGGCCGCCTCGGCGGCCTTGGCTGCGGCGAAGATGGCAGCGAGGTGCGAGGCGACGCGGGCCGGATTGGAGTGGTAGCGGTAACGGCGGTTGTAGCCCGGGTGCGCGGCCCGGAATCGGCGTTGCCGCTCGTTGTTGGACATGGGGAGGGCACTGAAAGCATCTAGCTATGTGAAAGGATCGGCCAGCCGGCCGGCCGGGGCGGTTTTCGTTGCTCACGCATACGCTTGCGCTACTACGCGGGCGGTTTTCGTTGCTTACGCATCCGCTTGCGCTACTACGGGTGCGAGTTTCGTTACTCTGGTGAAGATCGGCGTTACTCCGGTGCAGGTCGGCGCTACTCCACTGAAGCGGTTCGATCGTCCGGCGGCAAGTTTTGTTCCTTCCGCATCAGGTTGCTATGCGCCCGCAAGCACTGGCGCGGCTTTCAGACGCGGTTTTGTCGCTCGCGCATCGGTTTGCGTCGCTCCCCCGCACAGCCCGGCGCGCGAAGCACAGGGTTTGGGCGCATCCGGCTTTTGCCGCGGCAGACTGGCGGCGACATTCGGCCCGAACCCACAGGCAAAACCTCCCAAAGCAAAGCCATCCAGCGGCCGCGCCGGGCCCGAAGTGTCCAAATCACGCCGATTATCGTCGGCCCGGTCCGGGGCAGAAGCTGCAAGGCCCAGAGAGCGGCTGGATCAAGGCTGGGTCGGGCTAAGCGGGCAATCGCTCATAAGCAACCCATCCGCTCTGCCGGTCCGCAAAGGTCTGCTCTCTGCATCGAACGGTGTCGCCAGTGGCGAACTCCCAAGTCTCGGTGTCATCCTTGCGTGTCCCGACAATCCGATAAACGTCGGCACGAACATGCTCCGCAGCGACAGGACGCCAGCACTCCACACCCTCATCAAGCAAAGAGATGTAAACCGTCGTGCTCATAGAACCGCGCGGGATGCCGCCTGACTACCCAGGCTCATTCCCCCATCGCGCAAGCCGGCGCACTAAAGCATCGGCAAGCTGTCCCAGTCGCCCACTTCGATCTCATACACCTGTCCATATCCCGTGCGATCGCTGGCGAACACAACTTTCGTTCCGTCCGGCGAAAATCTCGGGTGAACGTGAAGCTGCTGCACCTGGAATGAGCCACGGTGCTCGCAAAGAATTCGCGGGCCGTCAAAGCCGCTTCCATTCCATCGCCAAAGCCGGATCACCTTCTGCGGCGAACCCTGCCCATCTCCCACGACCATGGAATAATCATTGGAATGAATATGCCCGGTCTCGTGCGGAAATGTCACCTCCTCGTTGCCTGTGTCATCAAAGCGTATCCGGCCAAACGTCTTGGAACCGGGCACCGACTCCTGCTTTCCCGCGGCATTGCTGCGGCGCGATTCGCCGTGGTAGCCCAGATAAATGCCATCCGCGTGCCAGTATTCATGTCCCACCACTTCGTCGGCGCTGCGCCGTTGCCGCACGGCCCAGGTTCGTCCGGTGGCGGTGTCGCAACACCAGATCCGGTTGTCCACCTTGCCCCAGGGGCCTTCGTGGCAATAGCTCAAAAGGTTTGGCTTCGTCGGGCTGGTGTTCACGTGTCCAATCCAATACTGCTCGCGAAAAATCTCCCGCGCTGCTCCGCCATCGGTCGGAATTCCCAGAACAATACTGGTCGGCCGGGCGGCGCTGTATTCGCCGAATCCCACGTACCCGTTGAGCAGATCCACCGAAAATCGATTCGACAAATCCTCGTAGATCGCCGTGTGAACAAATCGCCCATCGGCCGAGACGTTGGTCATGTTCACGGCATAATCCGCCGGTGCTGTGTAAAGCAGCCGTTCACGGTTGTCATGCAGATTCACCGCGATCAAATCGCGTCCCCGCCAGAAATAGCATTCCGGCCGCGTGGGGCTTAATGATGCAAACAAAAACGAAGTCTCATGGGGCGGCCTGGGCATGTCCGCGTCGGTGTGTTGCTCGATCGAACCGCCGGCGAGATCGACGCTGAACAAATTGGTGCGATTGAAGCGGTCGGAACCAAATAACAGCCGCTGCTCCCCGCCGCGCCCGGTAAACCATCCCGGATTGGTGAAATACAAATGGTGGCTGTGACAGCGGTGATCGGTCAACTGGCGTATGTTTCGCCCGGTTGTCCGATCCCGATACTCACGCAATTCGATCTCTGCCGATTTTGCCATGACCGTTCCCTTGAGAATGTATTCATCGCGTCGATTTCACAGCGGCCGGATGCCGTGCTGTGGCCCAATCGGCCCGTTCCTCTCGCAATTTGCGTAGTGTCACATCGTGCGATCCACCGCCGCAGCAATTCGCCGCATAGATTTCATGGCGTCTGCGAATTGTTGGGGCGTCAATGATTGTGCGCCGTCGGTCATGGCGTGTTCCGGGTCGTTGTGAACTTCGAGAATGATTCCATCCGCGCCGGCCGCGACCGAGGCACGGCACATCGGCTCGACCAGATGGCGCTTGCCGGTCCCGTGGCTCGGATCGACCACCACCGGCAGGTGGCTCACACGCTGCAGTTCGGGCACGATCGCCAGAGGAAGGGTATTGCGTACATAATCCTCAAACGTGCGGATGCCGCGCTCGCAGAGCATGACGTTGGTATTGCCGCGAGCCATGATGTATTCCGCCGCCAGCAGAAATTCCTCCATTGTCGCGCTCAATCCACGCTTCAGCAGCACAGGCTTTGTCGTCTCGCCGACCTTCGCCAGCAGGTTGTAATTCTGCATGTTGCGCGCACCGAGCTGAAGCACGTCGGCATATTCCACACACGCGGGAATCTGCTCGATGCTCATCACCTCTGTGACAATCGCCAGGCCAGTTTGATCGCGCGCCTCGGCCAGGTATTTCAAACCTTCCTCCGCCAGCCCCTGAAACGCATAGGGACTGGTGCGCGGTTTGAATGCCCCGCCGCGCAGGCCGGTTGCCCCGGCCTCTTTTACGGCATGGGCGATCTCGAGAAGCTTCCCGCGATCCTCGACGCTGCATGGTCCGGCGATGTCGCCGATTTTGTTCCCGCCGTCGCTTCCCCCCAGCCGCCC
>JBBQCK010000302.1:0-4533 GCA_038318605.1 Tepidisphaerales bacterium
GCCCGCCAGAGGTGATCACGGCCGCGAGTGGCGGTCGCGCCGGCGAGGCCAACGCCCCGCCGGTGAGGAAAGTCCGAACTGGGGGATGGGCTTGCCCATCCCGGGCCACGGTGCTTGCCAACAGCAAGGCGGAGCAATCCGACGGAAAGTGCAACAGAAAGATACCGCCGGGTGCAGTAGGCAGTAAGCCGTAGGCGGTAGGCAGCAGTTTCTGCTTACCGCCTACCCCTTACTGCCTACTGCCTCGGTAAGGGTGAAATGGTGCGGTAAGAGCGCACCGCGCGGATGGTGACATTCGTGGCATGGCAAACCCCACCGCCAGCAAGGCCAAATAAGCGGAGAGCCCAGGCCCAGGGCGCTTGTATCCGCGGGTAGGCCGCTTGAGGCATTGGGCAACCAATGTCCCAGAGAAATGATCGCCCCCAGAGCCCAAAAGCCCTGGGAACAGAATTCGGCTTACACCCGGCCGTGACACCCCTGGTATCTCGCCATTTTCCCCGTCACTTTCCTCGCAATTTCCTGGTGTCGCCCCAGCCGGCAACAGCGCCGCTGCCAATCCCATTGCCCGCAGCTATCCGACGACATCCAGATTCCCACCCAGCCCCGTCGCCGCCGCCACCAGCGCATCCCCAGCCTTGCATGATTGATCGCTCGCCGCCTGAATCAGCTTTATCGCCGACGCCCCCTGAAACTGCTGCATGTCCAACAGCTTCTTCGCGACGGCAATCTGCACCTCGCCGGTAACTTTTGCCTGCTGCAACCCGATGATGCCGCTGATCAGTGAGTCCATGCGCTCTCCACCCATTGATATCGAACCGCCCACCCGTGGACCTTTACCCCACCAGAACCGGCCATCCGAAAGCCGCTATCCAAACTTTTCCCAAAATTGCGCTTGACTTCTTCACTCCAGTTAGGATATTGTTCATTTGAACATATCCCGTACGGCCGTCACGGGCAGTTTGTTGCTTATTTACCGGCATCTTGTTTTGGACAATCGCCAATGAGGAATTAAACGATGAATCTCACCCCACGACAAATCGATGTGATGGTCGCCATTCGCAATTTCCGCCACCTGCACGGCTACGCGCCGACCATGCAGGAACTCGCCGACCAACTCGGCACCAGCAAGGTCACCATCTTCGAGCACGTCAACGCCCTCGAACGCAAACACGTTCTCCGGCGCGACCGCCACAAGGCGCGCTCAATGGAAATTATCGCCGATGGCCGACTGCCCGATGAAAATCGGTCCACCAAGCTCCCCCTTCTCGGCGCTATCGCGGCCGGCTCACCCATCGAAGCCATCGAGCAGCGAGAAGAAATCGACCTCGAACAACTCTTCCACTCCAAAAAGGGCGTTTATGTCCTCAAGGTACGCGGCGAATCCATGATCGACGACCACCTCTGTGATGGCGATTTTGTCGTCATCGAGCGTCGCGATACCGCCCGTAACGGCGAACAGGTCGTCGCACTGCTCGATACTGGCGAGGCAACGCTGAAGCGCTTCTACAAGGAAAGCGGCAACCGCGTTCGCCTTCAGCCCGCCAACAGCTCTATGGAGCCCCGCATCGTTGACGCCGACCGCCTGAAGGTGCAAGGCGTCGTCATCGGCGTGCTGCGCAGTTATGTCCACTGATAAGCGCCCCGGCGCAGCGTGACCAACCAGATTCCCGAAAGTTCACAGTTCGCGGACAGTTCGGCCACGGCATTTGCAATGAAGTAGAACTTACGCCGCATCCGACAAAGTCACCCGAAGTTCAAACTCGAAATCACGCAAAGAACCACCTCCGTCGAAAATCACCGCGCGTTTCTTTTTCGCAATCGATATATCTCTTGCGCAGGAGTCGCCATGCCCACATCGACGCTGAACCGAAATTCCGCAACCGATCGATATCCCTCTTCGACCGCCCCCGGCCGCCCGTCGTCGCCTCAGCGGCAAAACAGCACCGAGCGCGGAAATCCCTCGAACCGCGCACCGGCCGGAGACCGCGCCTTGGCCGACAGCCGCGCATCTACTACCAATCGCGCCGCAGCCGACAGCCGCACCTCGCCCAATGCGCGACAACACCCGGCCGCCGCGCAGAACGATCGCACTACCTCGCAGCGCAGTTCAACGGCGCCTACCCGCTCGCAGCATAATTCCGATTCCGCGATCCAACCGTCAGTGCGGTTCAGCGCGCCAGCACGCGCCCAGACTCGATCGATCGACGATGCCCCCGACGCCCCGCGCCGCGAAGCTCCGCCCGCCCCGCGCGGCCGGGCCAATAGCAACTCCCAACCTCCTGTCGCCAACCAGCACCTCGACAGCCCGCGCAACCCAAGCCGCTTTGCCAAGAGCACGGCGCAGGACGCCGCGACGACAAATGCCCGAACAGAGTTCGGCCACGATCACGCCATTCTTTTCCAGACATTCTTCAAATCATCCGGCACGCGCACCTATGCCGCGCCACTCAAGGAGGCGTCCAACACAAAACCCTACCTCGTTGTCACCGAAGCGCGCCGTCCTCGAGATTCCGACGACGTGCGCAAAACCCGCCTGATGGTCTTCGACGAAGATTTCGCCCCCTTCTTCCGCATGATGCACGAAGTCGCAACCCATCTTCGCGCGCAACAAAATGAGACAGAATCCGAAGCGCGTAACACCCGTTGATCTTCGCCAGGAAAAGCTTTTCGAACTTCTGCAAAGCGACTCTCATTGGGTTGTGGCGCTGGGCCGAGAGGCGTCAGTCGGCCAGAAACGAGAGACAGTCGTTTTAGCGTCGGCCGTTTGACGCCTGGCTCGTCTGATCGCCGTCCCTTAAAAGTTCAGGTGCATCACTTACGCCGCACCGATGACGCAGATTGCGCCAGCATGTAGAAGCGCGATGATGCCCACCGCCATCAGGATTTCCTGCAGGTCCAGTTCAAACAGCGCATAAAACAGCACCCACAAAGCGATTATCGTGACGTTCCATCCCATGATCGGCCCGCGCACGCTGGTGGTGTCGATGCGCGCCATCCACACGCCGGCCGCCGACGCAAAAATCGCGACCGCGCTCAGCTTTATACCAGCCTCACGCACGTCGCCGAGGCTGAAACTGAGGACCGTCGCCGAAATCCATGCGCCGCCGATCGTCAAACCTACGCTGATCAATGCGATGGACGCCAAAAGCACGGCCCGGCCAAGCGTCAGTTCACCGCGACTCGCCTCGATCGCCCCCAGGGCGACCCACCCGCATCCGCCCGCCAGTCCAATGATGATCGGTGCGTACGGTACTTGTGAAAGCCAGCCGCTGCGACGCTTTTGCTCCTCCTGTGTCATCCGGCGCGGCCGGCGAATTGGAAACCCCACCATTGCAGGCGCGGCTGGCGCCGTCTCATCCGATGAATCGGCCGGGCGATATTCCTGCACCAGCTCATATCCCCCACCTCCACGGGCGCGATCCATGCCCGCGCCCAACGACACCGCCCCCGGCCGGTGCAAATCCGGCCCAGGCGCGCCTGCGTCTTCCGCTGCAATGTTTTTTCCCGTTGATTCGCCCCGGCCGCCGTCCAGTTCATCTCCGAGATCGATCGGCCTATCCGCGGCGGCGTTGCTTGTAGGCGGCGCAGTGGGCTTAAAAATTCGCCCGCATGCGCAAGTCACCGCGCGACGCGCGAGTTCGTCGCGCCACGCGAACCGTCGTCCGCATCCCGGACAGCTAAAACTAAACGCCCCGGTGTCCATTGACCATTCATATTATCCAGACCCGCCCCGCCCGCCAGAATCGTCCCCTGCACTGAAATCCCGCCCGGTCCGCCGAATGGCAACCCGTCGCGGTCCCGCGCATTGTCCGCTCACGCGTCCAATGCGCTCAGAGCTTTCACAACAGCTTTACAATGATTAGCAGCGACCAAAACCGAAACGGGCCAACTGCACACAGTCGTAACCGATCCAAGCTGCCCCGCATCTTTATTTCGAGCGACCGGTGGCCACTGCCAGCTTGTCGCTCATACGCTTCATCACCAACCGGGCGACATCTGCCTGGATTTCCTCGGGATAATGACCCAGCACCGCCGCCTGAATCAAATCCGGCTGTCGGGCAAACCACTCCAGCACGCGGCTCGTCAGCGCCACCTGCGTCATGCCCAGCTTGTCCGTTAGCGCATTGAGACCATCTTTTGCATCCTGTGAAATCTCAATTCGAACAATGATACGCTGTTCTGCTGCCATTCCCGCCGCCTTTCTCAATGCGACTCAAGCCAATCCGGCTGACGAACGAAACGATGTGGTATTGCCCGGGCGCTCGCTGCGCCGCCGCAAACCTTAACATGCCGTGCTCAATTCGGCCAGCATCCGCCGCCTCCGCGACAGCCCGTTGCGAACCCGATGGGCAACCGCGTCAGGCCTGGGCAGCGGCCTTTGTCGGCCGGGATATTGTAACACACTCCGGCAGGTTTTTGTCAACTCTTCCGAACGTCGTATTCAATGTGTATCCCGATGTCATCGCGAATGTGACATTCCCTGCCCCGCTCTGGAAGTCCTCCGCCACCCCGCTACAGTGCACTGCGCATGTA
>JBBQCK010000303.1:0-4530 GCA_038318605.1 Tepidisphaerales bacterium
ATATCGCGCCGGGCGGGCGGTGGGGGCGCTCAGCGCTTCCAAGACGATCAGTGCCCGCGAACAGGAACTTTTCACAACGCAGAAAGGTTTCAAAAATCTCTACGAGCAGGAGGTCGCCAAACTCAAGGAAGAGAACGAAGATCTGAAGGCTCAAGTCAAGGCGATGAACGTGCGCGTCGAGGAATACCGAAAAAAGGCGGCCGGCCTTGGCGGGCTTTTCAGCTCATCATCCAAGCGGGCAGATGCGATGTATGCATTGTTGCTGGAGAACGAAGCGCTTGAAGAGGCGCTGCACGCCCAGAACGAGAAATTGAGCCGCGAACGGACGGATTCAGTAAAAGAAAGCCTGCGCAATGCGGGATATCGCAGGGTCTTGATGAGCCAACTTATGAATGATGAGCGTATCAAGCAGTACGTCGCGGAGATCATCAACGACGATCGCCGCCTGCCGGCCGTCAATGAAAGTGAAACCCGAGCGCTGCCGGATTCGCACGGGAAATAGCCAACCCAGCGGCCGGTCGATCCACAATCGTCCGTGCCGCCGGCCCAACGATCCAACACGGCGATGCCTGCGGCCGAAATGTCGCAAGATATTACCCCGGCCACTGGTCTCGGCGGATCAATGTCACAGATTTCGCCGCACCGCGACCCGTGGTGGCGCCACTTTTCCGAACACGCCTCTCTATCTAAACGGCCTACTACCTACCGCCTACTACCCCTCACTTCTTCCTCACCCATTCCCCCTTGCCATTTTTGAAATAGTCGCCCGGATGGGCGTCGCCGTAGGCACGTCGGGCGGCGCGGTCGGCGACGACATCTACGGTGGTTTTCTGTTCCTTGGCGATCAAGTCATATAGCTCGCGGCGGTCGGCGTTTTCCTCGTCCAAAAGTGTGCGCACGCTTCGATCATCGAGATTTTTGGCGTCCACGGCTTCCAGATAGCCCATGGTCGTCTCGCCGATCTTACCAGCATCCTTCAATCGCCGGACTTCATCCAGCCGGCGGGCGAATCGCTCCTGGAGCTCTGCTTTGCGATCGGCGGCCAGTTGGGCAGTCACGGGAGAATCATTGGCAAATTCGGCGGCAAATATCGGCCGGCCAAGCAGCAGCGAAGCGCCGATTAACCCGGCCACTGAGATGGTGCGCGGAGATGAAATTCGTTTTGTGTTCATGGTCTCACCGTTGGTCGAACATTCGTGGATCGTTTCATGCGGTCGATGAATCAGGGCGATTATTCGATCGGCACCGGCCGCGATGATGGCGGCGGCGGCGGCAGGGGGATCGGCTCAGTCGCTGGAAGAGTCACGGCCGGCCCGTTTGGCGATATCAGCGGCCCGCCGCCCTGGGCGTTGGTGCCAGTGACCAACGGTGGCGGAGGTGAACCCGTATCGCCAGTTGGCGTTTGATCTAGTGTCTGAGCCTTTTCCTTTACCCCGGAGAAAAAGTCGTCGAGCTCTCGATCAACCTTGACGTTTATATTCAAAGTCGCCTCGATCGGATCGACATGCACGCGCAAACAGCCCGGCAGCAAAGCCAGCGCCGGCGCGGCAGACAGGGCGACACAAAAAAATAATCGGTTCGGCGCCCGCAACATCGTTCATCCTTTCGCCAATTCGTGCTATCAATTTAAACGCGTCGTTCGTCGGCATTATCCGCAGGAAGCGCCCCGGCGCTCAAGTGCTGAAATTGCGCCAGCGACGGCCCGCCGGAACGGTCAATCGGCGAACATACTATGTACGACAAGATATTCGCGTAAAAGTTGGTCAATTCCTCGCGCATTCACCTTCAGCGTCAATTCCTGGTCGGTATCGTCCACTTTTCCCACACCATGTAATTTCATGCTCGCAACCAGATCTCCCGTCGCATCGGGCCGGAAATCGACTTTCATGAGATCGTACTGAAAATTCTTGAGCGATCCGGAAATGCGATCGCGAATCAATTTTGACTGCGCATCGCTCCCGCCAAGTCGCGCGTCGCGCTCCATCAGGCCCGCAACAGCGTCCGCCTGCCCGCCCAGCGCAAAGTGACCCTCGCCCGGGCTGGCGTAGAAAAATCCCTCGTCGGAAAAGGTAATTTTTGGCCAATCAACCACCATCGGCAGCTTGCCATAAATCGATCCATCGCCCGAAGCATCCGGCCCCGCCAACAGTTTCACCAGCGCATCGACCGACAACCCATCCGCATAGGCGGTGAGACTAAGACGCGGGTTGTCGGGATGCACGCGCAGCGCCGCGGTGGAGACGTGGCCCCCAAGCCAGCGCCAGTCGGTTTTTTCGATGAGGAATGAATCGGGACTTTCGACGCGAAATTGAAACAGGCCATTCGAGAGATCGAGCTTGCCAATCTGCGCGCGGGCAACGGAAATCTGCTGCTCTCCGGGCGAAGAAATGGGCTCGAACGAATTGATCGTCAGCGGGCGCGGCGTGGTCACGCCGCTCAGCGATGCGCGATATTCGGTGGAGCTGTAGGAGGCATCGGTGATCCGCAGGGAAATATCAGGCGTGATCCGGCCGCGATAAAGATCGAGATGGGCGCGGCCTTCAAAGGCGCCGCTCAGGCGATCATCCGACCAGGTGTGGACCAACTTGCCCAGGCGTGCGGGATCGGTGAGCTTGACCGGTGGAAGCACGACATCAAGCGTGCCATTCATGCCGTATGCGTCGGCGAAGTCGATGGCGATGCGCGCTGCCAGCGGCGCTTCAGGCAACACAGGCCAGTTGGCGTCGAGCTTGAATACGCCATCGGCAAAGCCCGCGTGGCCCGTCATGGCCGGCCAAAGATTGTCCCTGAACGCCGTGGTTTTCGCGGTGAACATGCCCATGGGCACGTCCCGATCCGCCGGTTGTGTCGCAGGCGCACTGGTCGCCGCGTCTATCGACTGCGCGTGTCCCGGCTGCGTCGCGTCAATCGCCAACTTCATGGAATTTGCCGCATCCAGCAGGGCTGCCGCGGCCGGAGCGGTGGCGGCTTCGCTGTTGAACTGGATGGGGATTTTGCCGGACAACTCATATAACCCCAGACTCGGCGCCGCCAGCCATGCAGCGCCGTTGGTGAACGACAGGTAGCCGGCAATATCCGGCATTCCGGCCTTGCGCAGCCCGATACGACCGTCGATGCCGAGTGATTCGAATGCGGCCGAATCGCCGCCGCGTGCAAAGGCAAAGCGATCTCCCGGCATCGAATGCATCGCAAGTCGCAGCGTCGGCGTACGCAAATATGGAAACGCAACGCGCGGCCAGTCGCCCTGCGCAAAGATGGACAGACGCAGCGGCCCGGTCGTTACCGGGTTCTCGCCGAACGACAACCATGCCCAACCCGCAGCGAGAAATGAATCGTCGGAGATGGAGACGCGGCGCTCATTTGCATCGAAATGGCCGGCCAGGTTGACGCGCGCCGTCACACCGGCGACGCGCGAGCCTCGGGCGTCGAATTGTAAGGTGGTTGACGGAATCTCGATCGCACACGCCGCGACATCCGCGCTCCAATGATGCGATGCGGCGTTGTACGCAAAACTCGCCGGCGCGCTGGTCGGGTTTACGGCGCTGGCGAACTTGAGCTGAACGAGCGGCCCCGGCCCATCGGGCTTGACGAGGCGAAGCGTTGCATGACGCGTGTTGACGGCGTCCAGAGACAAGCTCGCACCCGGCAGGACATCGACGCCCGCGCCCGATGGATCGAGCCATGCGGTGAAACCGATGCGCGCCGTTGCGCCGAGCAGCCGCACGCCCGCGTTGGCGAATGCGAGTTCTCCATCTTCGATGGTCAGCGCGGCCGGTGATGTTTGATTGCCGCATTCGATGCGCCAGGATGGCCTGGTGGCAGCGGCTGAAGACGATCCGCCCAATCGTGCGACCGCGGGAACCGTCAACGTCGCCCGCTCCAGATCGCCGGTGGTGATGCCCATGCGCAGCAGCGAGTCGGCCATCACCTGCGGAAGATGCCCGGAGAGCGTCCACATTGCCGATGCCGCCAATCCACCCGTCGAAGAATCGAGCAGACCCATCAGCCGGCCGTTTTCGCTGCGCAGTTTCCAGCGATCACCCCGAACGGCGACGTCGAAGAGCAGATTTCCGTGTTCTTGTTTAAACGTGATATCGGAAGTCGCCCATAGCGAACCATCGAAGTTCAGCCGTCGCGCCGTGAATCCGGCATCGAGCGATGTGACGGCAAAATCGCGACCAATAACCGCGCTGATATTGCAGGAGATTTCATCCCCGATGAACACGTGCGCATCGTCGCCCTCGCCTGTGCGATAACGAAACCAGCCATCGGCGAACTGAATGGTGGTTTTGAAATCCCGGCCATCGCGCGTCTGGAGAAAGCTGGCGACGATATCTAATGTACCGCCGGCCCGCAGGCCATCCGGTTTCCAGCGCTGCGGCAGCAGGGCGATTACCGATGAAAGATCAACGCCATCGGCCGCCACGGTCGCGTCGAGTGTGTCATCGCGCAGATTGAGTTTGCCCTGAATCTGAATGGGTGCGCCCTGAAGCGCGGTGGAAAGATCAAAGTGGCCCGCGTCGTTGCCGT
>JBBQCK010000304.1:0-4527 GCA_038318605.1 Tepidisphaerales bacterium
GCACACTATGCCTCGTTGGAGCGTGGCTTGCGACGCTGCTGGTGTTGCCCGCCATGCTGGCGCGTTTCAGCGCCGCCGGACGCGCGCCGCTTGAGGTGCGATTCAACATCGCCGACCGCATCGGCCGATGGCTGCGCCGCCGGGCCAATCCGCTGCTAGCTTGCGCAGCGGTGTTTCTTTGCTCTCTAGTCATCATCACGATGGCGCGCGGATTGAGATTCGAGATGAATTCCGATGCGATGGCGATGCATCCACAGCCCAGCCCGCCGCTTGAGGCGCAGCGGTTTCTCGCGCAGCGCATGCATGTGGCGGCCGGCGCTTTGATCGTTCATCTACAGGCGAATTCGCCCGAGGCGCTCGTCGCGCTCGCCCATGAAGTCTCGCGGCGGTTGGACAGCGAATCCGTCCGCGATGCGGGGGTCGTCTCAGTCTTCGATCTGGCGGCGCTGCTGCCCGATCCCGCAATTGCCCGCCAGCGCCGCCGCTCCGTCGAGCCCGGCGCGGGTGATCGGGCATCGGTCGATTTTCGGGCTGCGCTGGCTAACAGCGAATTTGATGCAAATGCATATGACAGCTATGCAGGACTGTTGAAACGGCTCGTCGAGCCAGGCCCGCCGCCAGGATTGGATGCGCTCCGCGAGTATCCCGATATTTCGGCGATGCTGATGCCACGTGAGAATGTACCGGCCAACGGACCTGTTGGCGGAGTTCAGTCGGTGGCGCTGCTTTTCTCCGATCGCCCAATGGAATCGCGCGAGGCGCGCGAAAGCGCGCTTGGCGCGGTGCGGGCCGCGCTTGCCGGCGTCGATGGCGCAACCGTCACCGGAACAGCCGTCATCGGCCACGATCTAGACATGGCCATGCGCCGTGATTTACCGCGCTTTGTCGTGGTCGCGCTGGCGTTGATCCTGCTCTATCTGCTGATTCACTTTCGCTCCGCGCGCCTCGCGGCGCTGGCGCTTCTGCCGATCGGCATCAGCCTCCTGTGTGTGGTTGCGTTCGTTTCGCTGACGGGGGTGAAGCTGAGTCTGATTCACGCGGCGGCCGCGCCACTGCTGCTGGGGATCAATCTCGATTACGGCATCTTCGCCGTTCACGCCTGGCGCGACGGCGGTGACGCGCCGGAATTAAGCGAAGGCTTTTTGCCCGCATTTTCCGGCCTTGTCATCTGCGGTGGCTCGACGCTGATCGGTTTCGGATCGCTCGTCATCACCAGTATCCCCGCTGTCAAATCGCTGGGGTATTTGATCAACATCGGCGTGGGTACCTGCGTGCTGAGCACGCTGTTTGTCCTCTGGCCGCTCTTATCGAAGTTGCGGGTGGGGCCGCGAGGCGCGGCGTGTCATGGCGAGTAAGAAGGTCAGTGAATCCATTCTGGTGGGTTGGGCACTCCTGCCCCACATCGGCCGGAGGCCGGTTTAATGAGTAGCACTATCCAAACCATCGCCGTTGCAGCGAGGCGGACAACACTGTCCAACCCACCGAACGTTCGAGGTGATGCGGGTTATTGGGGCGGTTGTCGTTCTGAGCGGCGGGCATTTCCTTGTACGCAGCTTCATTCCTCTCATCTCGATCAAATGATCGGTCCTGGCGTGGGCGCTTCGGCCGCAGATTCTGCCTTATGGGTCGGGATGCCCATCATTACAACTCGGGCCAAGGCGTAGGCGATGACGCCGAGCACGAGGCCGGCCGCTATGCCGCCGATGATCCACTCCGCCGCCACCATCTTAAACGCGGCCGCGAAGCCGATGCGCGATGGGTCATAGCGGCTAAGCGTCGGAAGTGAACCATGCAGCATGAGATGGCCGGTTGCGATGGAAATCGCAGCCAAAATCGCGCCGGTCGGGGGGGTGTTCAGGCTCGACACCGCCAGCACCACCAGTGGCTGCAGCCGCCATTGCCTCGCCAGCAACAGACAGACGATTGTTTTTAGCCCGTACAGCGGAATCGTCGCCATGAACATGCCGACGCCGATCGACGCCGCCATGCGCCGACGGTGGGCCGGCCGGCGGCGCAGTTGACGCCAGTCGTGCAAAGGGTTCATCCATCGCAGTAAACGCCGGCCGATGGTTCCCGTGCCGGTCGCGTGCGCGTCATCCACCAGCTTTTCAGGCCCCCACGGATGAAAAGATCGCAGCATCAGCCACGCATGCAGCCGCGAGGCCTGCAGTGAATCGCGCAACGGGCGAAAATGAGAAATTCGTTGCGCCGGAGCATGATAAATACATCGCACGGGCGCCTGAATGATCGACACGCCGCCCCACGCCATGCGTGTGATGATCTCGGTTTCAAAGGCATAGCGTCCGGCGGTGGCGCCGGCGCGACTGGTCGAGATCAACGGATATATCCGCAGTCCGCACTGGCTGTCGCTGACCGTTGCGTTGCTTTCAATCCAGATGCAGAAGTTTGAAATCCAGCGGCCGATCCGGCTGGCGATCGGGTACCCGGCCGCCGATGCCGATCGCGTCCCCAAAAGAAGCGATCCGGGATTCTTCCGTGCAAGTTCGATCAGCCCGGGCATGTCGGCCGGGTCGTGTTGCCCATCAGTGTCGATTGTCAGGGCGTGCGTATATCCGAGCTCCATCGCCCGCGCAAACCCGCTTCGCAGCGCAACCGCCTTGCCGCGATTTTGACCATGCCTGATCACCCATCGCGCGTTTCGCAAAACGCCACCCGCATGACTTCGTGCTGACGGCATATTCTGCCCCCTCTCCCGGTAATCCGGGGGAGGGTCGGGGTGGGGGCCGGACCGCATCGTCAACATCAAATCCGACGGCGGCGCGGCCGTGTGAGTTTGCCGCGTTACGTCGGGGTGGGCACCGGCCTTCATCGGCACCATTGCATCCTGAACTCCCTGCACCTGCATCCACTCGTCCAGAATCTTCACCGTTCCATCATCGCTGCCATCGTCCACGACGATCACATCCAGCCCGAATGCATCGAGTGCACATAACAGCGGCGCCAGCGTGCCGGCGTTGCGGTAGGTCGGCGCGACGGCGACGATCGAAAATACTTCGTCCGAATCGGCGCTCATCGTCCGCCTCGACAAATTGAGGTGGTGCCGGCCGGGATGCACGCGGGCTTTTGTCTGGGTAGAGTCTGACGCATGGTGATGGCAGAGCGCAGCATTCGACCGCCGCATCCGGAGTTGCCGGCATATTACAACGGAGCCTCGGCAAAGTCGGCCTATCTGCGCGATCTGTTCGACGACGCGGCGCCCGATTACGACCGCATTGAACACCTCATGGCGCTCGGCAGCGGCCCGTGGTATCGCCGTCAGGCGCTGCATCGCGCAGGGCTCAAGCCGGGAATGAGCGCGCTTGATGTTGCCACCGGAACCGGCCTCGTGGCGCGCGAGGCGCTGGCGATTGTCGGACCGGGCGGACGTGTGGTCGGTGTCGATCCGAGCGCCGGCATGTTGAATGGCGCGACCGGCCGCCCGGCCGCCAGTTGCGCCGTTCGCGGCGTCGGCGAACAGTTACCCTTTGCCGATGGCTCATTCGATTTTCTGTCGATGGGTTATGCCCTTCGCCATCTGGGAGACCTGAACGCGGCGTTCACCGAGTTTCGCCGTGTGCTCAAACCGGGCGGGCGGCTGTGTATATTGGAGATCACCCGGCCAAACGGCTTCGCCGGCCGGCATTTGCTGGCGGCCTATTTCAAAATGGTGCTGCCGATCCTGCTGCGGTTTGCCGGCCGTGCATCGCAGCGATCGCGCCTTTTGTGGCGATATTACTGGGACACGATCGACCGCTGCGTGGCGCCGGCAATCATTCTCCAATCGCTTGGCGATACAGGATTCACCGACGCCCGGCGTCACCGGTCGATCGGATTGTTCTCGGAATACACCGCGATACGAGGCGAGTAGCAACCCGCTCAGGGCATTTCGCTGTCCATCGTCGTCGGTGTGTTCGGAGTGCCGGGGGAATGTCCCTTCATCCGAGAAACGTCGGCGGCCGAGCGCCCCTTGGTGTCGCGCAGGTCCACATTCGCCCCGGCGCCTTTCAGCATGTTGTATCCCTCCACATTGCCCTTATCGGCGGCGATGTAGACGGCCGTGAAGCCGCGGCGGTCCTGTGCGTCAAGGTTCGGATGCCGCGCGATCATGTCTTTCAGAAGCGAGTTCATACGGCGGCTTGCGGCCCACATCAGCGGCGTAATGCCTTTGACATCCGCCGCCCCCGGGTCCGCGCCGGCATTCAGCAGCGCCGTGGCTGTCTCGAGATGGTTGTTAAAGGTTGCGATATAAAGCGGCGTGCGGTCATACGGCCCGCGGCTGTCCACATTCGTCCCGCCGGCCACCAGCGATGTCACCCGCGCCGCATCATTCATCTCGGCGGCCGAGTAGAGGTCGTTCTTCGGCGTCTTGTGCTGGCATCCGGCCGCGATCAATCCAGCGAACAGAAGTCCCGTCTTCACGAACGTCGAACAGGTGCGTAGCTTCATGGCATCCTCAAGTAGAAGGTCCCAACGATATCGCCGGTGATTTTACTTCGCGCAGGCATTTGGACAATGGGGCGCTTCAAT
>JBBQCK010000305.1:0-4524 GCA_038318605.1 Tepidisphaerales bacterium
GGTGCCTCGGCGCCCGCGAGCGTCGCCATGGGAAAACCATGCGCCCGAGCCGCAAGCGGCGCGTCAGCGACGACCGCGGGCAACTGTCCATCGCCCACGCCGGGCGCGAAAGAATTTGAACCGCTCGTGGACACCGGGGCAACAATATACCCGCCTTTGGCGAACGCCGCACAATCCCTTTTCGGAGCGGCGTAAATTGCGGAAAAGTGCAGTCTCGGCGGCGGATTTCTGCAAAATTGCCGGCAGTTTCTCATCCAGAACGACACAGCGACGGCTTGACCTACTCGCTTGGAGTCAGCGAGCGACTGTGCCTCGGGCCACCAGTCGCAGGCGGGCGGCGGCGGCGAGGGTGGCAATGTGGCAGCCGGGTGCAGCCGCTTCGAGATATCGGAGCGCTTCGACCGCTTTGGGCGAACCGATGCGCTCAAGCGATTGAACGCCGCGAATTAGCCACTTCTCCTCCGCAAGCAGGTTGGTTTTTCGACGTTCAACTAGATCGAGCAACTGCTGTATCCGGGCGAGAGTCTCCGGGAAATTTTCGGCGGTTGCGGCTCGACGTAGCGCGGGCTCGGCGATGAACCCACGGGACTGGAGTAACAGCAATGCACTTTCGCGCTTTTGGAAATCGGGATCGCCAAGCTGGTCGATCGGTTGGGTACAAGGCTCGTTCAAAATATGCTTGAAGTGCGCGATGATCGATGGGATGTCCTGATCTTTATGCATCGCAATTTGTTCGATCGCATCTATTGCGGCCACAGGGTCTGGATCGTCCAGTGAATCGACTGGACTTTGCAATTCGAGCGCGGCTCGCCGAGTGAATGAAGAGAGATCGTAAATAAGTACGTCGTTGTTCAGCACCGTGGCGAGCAATCGACCATCGGGACCGAAAGCAATATCCATTGCCAGAGGCGGCGCACCTCGCAACGTAGCAATCCGGTGCCGTCGGCGCCAGTCGAACAACGCAACGCCATCGCGCTGCGCGACTGCGATAAGCGCTCCGTCGGGAGATATGGTAAAACCGCCCTTGCCTTCCATGTCGTCCAATCGGACTGAGCGCGCAATCTGCATTGTGCAAAGCTCGCGAAAAATTAGTTCATCGCCAAGCTGGTAGGCAAGAAACTGGCCATCCGGCGTAAAACTCCAGAACGAAGTGTTATTCATCCCACCCTGCCAGATGGGTTGCTTCAAATCCCGCTGAAACAACACGAGTTCTGAGGGCGCATCGCCCTCACCCCTGCGATATCCCCCGGCGATCATCGAACCATCCGGCGTGGCTGAAGACCCATACCACGGCAAATTACAGAAGCTCATACAGTGAAAAACCAGATGCCCGGTCTGCGCATCCCATAGTCCGGCGCCGGCGTCAAGCAGTTTGCCATCGGCACGAATCCCTCGCAAAAAGAGGGTTTCGTTCGTACCGGGCCTTGGCTCGCACTCGCGAATGCATTTTCCAGATTCGAGATCCCAAATCTCGAGCCGAGTTGAAGCAGTAGCAAGCGTCTTTGAGTCAGGCAGGAAAAATGCCTGACGAACGGATGCGACATGCAGCGTCGTCGAAGTTTCATCATTCAGATTCCAGATGTGCAGGTTTCCGTCGGGGCAGGCCGCCGCAATGGACCCGCCATCTGGAGAGAAGCAGACACTTTCCGGTTGTTGGCTCGTATGCAGTATCCGCGCTGGCTGGGTGGTCAGGGGAGCCGGCGCAGCATCCTCCGCGCACGTTGCGCTGGCTGCCAGACATGAAGCGATTATTGGTCCAAGCAGTCGTCTCACTGCCGTCCTCCTCACAACGAACCTAGAGTCGGATATCCAACGGATTCGGTCGGTGTTCGCTCCGCCGAACATTTTTCGATTGTCACGCGAAAAGTGTTCCAGCGTATTGTAGCGGCGCGGGCAGAAATGTATCCGGTGCAAAAGCATTGGGCCTTGGCACCTAAGCAAATACCTTTACGTTGCAATTCAACCCCTCTTTCGCACAATCGCCCGCATGCCACGAAACAAGGAACAGATGATGGCCGCCATCGCCGAATCGGGCGTGGTGGCAGTAATTCGGGCTCAATCGAGCGAGCAGTTGATTCCCATTACCGAGGCGCTGCTGGCTGGCGGTGTGGTGGCGATCGAGGTCACCATGTCCACGCCAAAGGCGATCGCCGGCATTGAACGGCTGGCCGATCAGTTTGGCGACAAGGCGGTGGTCGGGGTAGGGACGGTGGTCGATGCCGCAACCGCCCGGGATGCGATTTCGGCCGGGGCGGAGTTTGTCGTATCACCGGTGTTCGACGAGCAGATTGTTCAGACCACGCGGCGGTATGGAAAGATCAGCATTCCCGGCGCTTACACGCCAACCGAGATTCTACGGGCGTGGTCGGCCGGCGCGGATGTGGTGAAGGTGTTTCCCGCCACCACGCTCGGGCCGGGTTATTTCAAGGACATTCTTGCCCCGTTGCCTCAACTGAAGCTGACGCCGACCGGCGGGGTTGACATCAAGACCGCACCCGATTGGATCAAGGCGGGCGCGGTGTTTGTCGGCGCGGGTTCCTCGCTGGTCACCAAAGGGGCGCTCACCAGCGGCGACTGGTCGTCCGTAACTTCAAACGCCCGTGCATTTGTTGAGGCGATTCGCGGCGCACGCGGCCGATAGCCGCACGAACTGGCGCGCGGCGGATAGACGTGCACAATGGCTCGCCCGGCCGTTTCGCCGATTCGTGCCTCTCGCCGCCGATCAGTCGATCGCGCCGGCGTTTCCATCAGGTAAACTGAAAAGGCCCATGCTTTCCCCCTTTCTGCACATCCACGACGACCTGCCTAAGTTAACCAACCCGACCATGCTCCTCGCGCTTTCGGGATGGATGGATGGCGGAAGCGTTTCCACCGGCACGGTGAAGCACCTGATGAGTCAGGGCAAGGGCCGGCATATCGCCGAAATCGACTCGGATGATTTTTACATCTTCAACTTTCCCGGCTCGATGGAGATGGCTGCGCTGTTTCGCCCCGAGGTGCGGCTGGAAAAAGGAATCACCCGGGAGCTGGAGATGCCTTCGAACGACTTTTACTGCAACGCTTCGGCCAACCTTCTCTTCTTCATCGGCCGGGAGCCCAACCTGAAATGGGAGGCGTTCGCCGACGCCCTACTGGATCTCGCGGCCGAAACCGGAACGCGCCGAATCATTTTCATCGGCAGCTTCGGCGGCTCCGTTCCACATACGCGCGAGCCGCGGCTGTATGGATCGGTGTCGGATAAATCGCTGCGGCGCGTGCTGAAGCCTTACAACGTGCGCATGAGCGACTACGAAGGCCCGGGCAGTTTTTCGACCTACCTGCTGACCCGCGTAAAGGACATTGACGCCGAAATGATGAGCCTCGTCGCAGAAATTCCCGGCTATTTGCAGGGTGTGAATCCGCTCAGCATAGAGGCCGTCACCCGCCGCCTGGCGCGCCTGCTGAACATCACCGTCAACATGGACATGCTTCGCGAAGCCAGCAACGAGTGGGAAGCGCACGTCACCGAGGTTGTGCAGAAAGATGAAGACCTGACCGAGACAGTGCGTAAGCTCGAAGAACAATACGACAACGAACTGATCGGTTTGACGGACGTCGAGACAAGCGAAGGCTGATGCTACGCGGCTGCGGGCCGGCAAATACGCGGAAAATCAGGTTTTCGCGAACTTTTCACACGGCAAGATGGTCGGTTTTCCACGATCGGACACGGACACGGCGTATAATGCGCTAACTTTGACGTGGAGGTTTGCATGCGCGGCATGTTTGGCTTGGTGGCGCTTCTGGCGGCGTGCGGCGTGGTGATCTTGTTCTGGACCAAAGCGCAGCATCCCGCGGATGTCGCCAAAAAAGGGATGGAGGCGCAGGAGAATGCGCGGCAGATCGCCGGCGTTTCATTTCTCGATTCGATCAAGGTGAATCCGGTTGAAGGTAATCGGCCGTATCTTGCCGTTGTCTGGCTTGACCCGGCCGGGCCTGCCGTCACACAGTATGGCTTCATGCTGAACGATCAGATCGTCGAAATCGGCAGCATGAGCATCGACACGCTTGGCGGAGCGAGCATTGCCAAAGACATGATCGTGGAGCCAACGCGAAATCCCGATCCGAGCAAGCGCGGCACATTTGTCGTCCTGCGGGCGGGCCAGCGCATCACCCTACCGGGGGGCGCGACTGTTGGCGGCGCGAGCACGCCAATGAATGCGGGTGGCCTGCCGCCTGTCGGGCCGCGCTGAAATATAATCACGACGTCGATTTGCCGCGATCGATTCAGGAAGCCCGCTCTCCACGGTGGGGCGCACAACACCCGAGGTAAAGCATCCATGACCGCGAGCGTTTTTCTCGACTCGCAGCACAACGTCGGGCCAATCGATCGGCGCATTTTTTCCGGGTTCATAGAACACATGGGTCGGTGTGTCTACGAGGGGATTTTCGACCCCGACAGTCCGCTTGCGGATAAACATGGATTTCGCCGGGATGTGCTCGATGCCGTGCGAGAATTGCGCATGCCGCTGATGCGCTATCCCGGAG
>JBBQCK010000306.1:0-4520 GCA_038318605.1 Tepidisphaerales bacterium
AGCGCATATCGCATTTCTGGCCGCGCTGACGGAAAAATACCCCTGCGCGCTCGAGCCTTTCGGCGTCAACATCGACCACCACCAGTGCTTCCTTCGCCGGCGGAAGCTCATGCACGCGCCGAGAAAGCTCGCTCAATGGGATATTGGCGGCCCCGGCAATGTGCCCCTGGGTGAATTGTTCTACTTCGCGTATGTCCAGTGTCGGCCGCATGCGGTATTCCCAAAACTCCAGTTATAATCGCCGGGCATGGGCATCGCGATTCAGTGCGATAACTGCGGCCGGCAATATTCTGTCGCCGATTCGATGGCCGGCAAGCGCGTCAAATGCCGCGAATGCGCCGCTGCGATTCCCGTGCCCGCGCCGCAGCACGGTGCACTTGCCTCGCAGCACGCCGCGCTTGGCCCGCAGCACGGTGCGCCCGCCCCGCTCCATACAGCGCTCGCTGCGCACCCCGCCGCCAAAATGTGCATCAGCTGCGGCACTGATGTCAGTCAGTCGAAGCGCGTCAAAGACCAATACGGAACTTACCATTGTCCATCCTGTTGGCAGGCTCAGCTTGAGCAGTCGCAGAACGAACAATCGCCGGCGGCGGCGTTCGGCGCGGAAGCCGCCAGTGCCCACGGCGTACTGGTCGGCCAGGCGGCCGGCGTACTGCCGGATGACTTTGATCCATTCTCACAGACCGCGGATGCATTCGATGATCCCGTGCCGGCAGTCGCAGCGCCGCAGGGAATTCTTTGCGACGTCTGTCAGCGATCCATTCCGGCCGATCAACTCCATCAGCAGTTCGGCCAAACCATCTGCCACGCCTGCCATGCCGCGCGCATGCAGTCGATGACCCGCGCCGCCACCGGCGCGGCCAATGCCTTTCGCAACGAGGTCGCGCCGACGCCCTATAGCCCGCTGGATCAACCGGTGCGTTACGCTGGCGCTGTCTCACGCGGCCCTGCCGGCGCGCTCGATCCGTTCCGCGATACGATTCTGCCGCTGATCGTCGCCGTGCTCGGTCATGGAATTCCGATTTTGATGACGTCTATCAACGCATCAAACGGTCATCCCCAACAGTACCAGCCGGGCGCGCTGGGCCTGCTCGTCGCCGCCGTGATCTGGATCGGCTGCGTCTATGTGATTGTCGGGCCGCTGACGCTCTATGGATTTCGCCTCGCGGGCGACATGCGAAACTTCGACATGCCGCACAACGCGCGATTGAAGGCAATTGCCTCGTTCGCGCCGATGTTTGTCGTCAGCATGTTTGTTACAGCGATATTAAACGGGAACCCTGCAGAGCGGGATGGCGTGAGCGTGCTGCCGATGATCTTCGGCCTGACCGTGGGATTGGCGACATGTTATCCCACCGTGATGCTCCTCCTGCGCCTCAACGCCGGCGATGCCGTGATCGCATGGTTGCTGGGCATGGCCTTTTTCATACTTTCGCTGCTCGCATCCGCCGCGGCGCTAGCCGTCGTCGGCGTTGCGATCGCGTTTGGACTACGGATGCTGGGCGGCGGAGGGCACTGAACCGCGTATGTGACTGAGGACGCGCGCGTTGCAGAGAAGTTGAAAGAGGTGCACCGCCTGCACAGAGAATCGGCCGGCAAGTCGCCCGTCAAAAGTGCCGAGAAAATCGTGATGCACGAGCAATCCATCGTCGAACCCATCGAGCCGGCCATCCCGCATGTAACTCTTGCCTACCAGAGCGACCAGCAGCGGGGCGATTTGCTTTCCGTACCGTTCAATCGCATCCGTGACCGCGTAATTCCCATCGCGCTCTACATCCTGTTGCTTGTCGTGCCAACGCTTGGCGTTTATCTCAATGACCCCGTCGGCTGGGATCTGACGATGATGCTGGCCGCGTTAGTCGCGGGCTGTGTGTTGGTTCCGGTGGCTCTGTCGCCCGCGACGATGTATGGCGTAAAACTGGCCGCCGATTTGCGCAACATAGAAATCCCGAGGAACATCTTCATCAGGGCATCCGCCGCGTTCTGTCCGCTGCTGCTGCTTCCGCTGGGCGTGCCGGCGGCGGTCTATTTGAGTGCGTCCAGTCGCTCATCGATCAGCGATGACGAGCAACTTCTAAATGGCGCCAGCGGTCTCCTGAGCGGAATCGTCGTCTCCTACTGCCTCATTCGATATCTCTTTCGCCTCCGCGCGGGCGATGGCGTCATCGTCTGGCTTCTCGGCGGCCTGTTCTTCACAATTGGGACCGCGTTCGGCACTGCAATCGTTCTCATCGTCATGGGAAGCGCACCGTGGGATTGACGTGAACGCGAGGTTACAAAAATCCGATTCACTAAACGGTTGTTCATCCTCAACCGCATGCGCTTCGCTATTGGCAGTCAATTGGGCGCAGGTACGCTCGAGCACTAAAATTAAAATCCGCCGCACTTCGCGGCCGATGCCGCCTCATATCAGGAGACTGCTCCCTTGCCCCAATCCGCCAAACCCGCTCTTCCCGGCCTGTGCCACTACCAACCCACACCGCAAAAATCCGCGCCACGCTCCATCGGCGTGGATATCGTCATCTACGGCGGAACCTCTGCCGGCGTCGCCGCCGCCATACAGGCCCGGCGTATGGGAAAATCCGCTGTCATCGTTGAGTTTGGCAAGCATCTGGGCGGACTCACCTCGGGAGGCCTGGGCGCAACTGACATCGGCAATAAGGCCGCAATCGGCGGCATTTCCCGCGATTTTTACCGCCGCCTTGGCGCTTATTACTTCGGCCAAAGCATTCCCGTGCCCACCCGTCGTGCCAACGAAACGCCAAACCTCGACGAAGCATGGGTCTTTGAACCGTCCGTCGCTGAGAAAGTCATGCAGCAGATGGTAGCCGATGCTGGCGTCGAGGTCTTTTTCGATCAGCATCTCGTCGCCGTCAGCAAAATCGGCGCGCGCATCGACGAAATCGAAATGGAGGATGGCACCCGCTACCGCGCCAAGATGTTCATCGACGCAACCTATGATGGAGATCTGTTCGCATTTGCTGGTGTTAGCTACCACGTCGGCCGCGAATCAAATGCCGTCTACGATGAAACACTCAATGGCGTTTTCTTCGGCCATCCAAATCACAACTTTAACCGCTTTGTTGATCCGTACCGCAACCCCGCCAAGCCCGATTCGGGATTGCTACCAAGCGTCTTCGCAGGCGCGCCCGGCCGACCCGGCGACGGCGATCACCGCGTTCAGGCCTACAACTTTCGCGTATGTCTCAGCACCGATACTGCGAACTCCGCGCCATTTCCAAAACCGGCCGGGTACGATCCAGCCCGTTACGAGCTGCTTTGCCGTTACATCGCAGCCGGCGTGCATGATTCGCTCAACCTCACCGTGATGATGCCGCGGGGCAAGACCGACACCAACAACTTCGGCGGTTTTTCATCCGACAATATCGGGATGAATTACGCCTGGCCCGACGGCCTGGCGCCAGGCGAGGCAAATCCGCTCGGTCTGTCCGACCAGGCTGGCGTGCGCCGCGAGCCTCGCTTGCCATCGCCCGAAGCAATCCAAAATCTCTACGTTCGTCGCGAGGAACTTTTTCAGGACCACGTCAACTACCACGCCGGTCTCTATTATTTCCTCGCCAACGATCCCGCGCTTCCCGCCGGTGTGCGTGATGACGCCCGCCGCTATGGCCTGCCGAGGGACGAATTCACCGCAACCAGCCACTGGCCCCATCAGCTCTATGTCCGCGAGGCCCGCCGCATGATCGGCGCACTCGTCATGAACGAGCACCATTGCGTCGGCCGCGATGTCGTCGCCGATCCAATCAGTCTCGCCGCGTACACCATGGATTCCCACAACTGCAATCGGGTCGTGATGGCCGGCCGAACCATGAACGAGGGCAATGTCGAAGTCGGCAGCTTTCCTCCCTATCCGATCAGCTACCGCGCCATCCTGCCGCGACAGGCCGAATGCGAAAATATACTCGTGCCAACGTGTCTTTCCGCCAGCCACATCGCTTTCGGCAGCATCCGCATGGAGCCCGTCTTCATGATTCTCGGCCAAAGCGCCGCAACAGCGGCCGCACTCGCCATCGACGCTGCCTGCTCTGTTCAATCGTTGTCATACTCGGCGCTTCGCGAGCGTCTGCTGGCCGACGGCCAGGTGCTCCATTGGTCTCAGCCCGCCAGCTTTGAATCGCGCCGGATCATCGCATAATGCGCTGTCATGTCAGTTCATCCTCTTGCCGGTAAATCCCCGACCGCCGACATGCTCATCGATGTCTCGGCACTGTCCAAAGCCTATTACGACCACGCGCCCGATCCCGCCGATCCGCGCCAAGTCGTTTCCTTCGGCACCAGCGGCCATCGCGGCACCTCCACCAATTGCACCTTCAACGAATCCCACATCCTCGCCATCACCCAGGCGATCTGCGAATACCGAAAGGCCAAGGGGCACGATGGTCCGATCTATCTCGGTCAGGATACCCACGCACTCAGCGCCGCCGCCCATCGCACAGCAATTGAAGTTCTCGCTGCCAATGGTGTTGCGGTGCGGTATCAATCCGGCAACACGCCCTACA
>JBBQCK010000307.1:0-4517 GCA_038318605.1 Tepidisphaerales bacterium
AGGCGCGACACAATGGTCGCACCGGAGTTTATTCCCTGGGCGGGGAATCCAGCGCCGGTGGCGAAGCTGGCGCTGGATTGGCTTGGAAACCCCGGGGAGCTTGCGGCGCGGCGGGCACGCTTGGTGGAGCTCGTGCGGCGACTCGATCGGCCAGGTGCCTCGCAGCGCACGGCGGAGATGGCGCGGGAGATGATGGGAGGTTGATCGCACGCAATGCGACTGGAAATGCACGATCGGCGGCGTCGGGCAAGAGCGCGGACAACGGCGCTTTATGCGTGGTCGTTGCTGAACGAATTTCGCGCCACGCTCTGGGTGCTCGGGGTTGCGCTGGCAGCGGGCACGTTGCTCTACCATCTGACGCCGCATGTGGTGTTGGACGGGCGGCCGCCGGGCTGGGGGCTTTCGCTACTCAGCGCGTGGATGGCGCTTTTAGCGCAGAACGTGGTGACGCCGGTCCCGGAGACGTGGTATCTGGGCGTCGTGACCGCGGTTTATCCGCTTGTGGGGATCGTGGTGATTGGCGAGGGGGTGGTGCGGCTGGCGCTGCTCTTGTTGTCGCGGCGCACGGGACAGGAACAATGGATGAAGATCATGGCATCGACCTATCGCGATCACATTCTGCTTTGCGGGCTTGGGAACCTTGGGATGAAGGTTCTGGAGCAGCTTCTGTCGGCCGGTGCGAATGTGGTGGTGCTGGAAAAGGATGGCGACACGGACACGCTCGCGCGGGCGCGCGAGTTGGATGTGCCGATATTGATCCGCAACATGCGCGAGGACCAGGCGCTGGTGGATGCGGGCATCGAACACGCGCGGGCGGTGGTGATCTGCACGAACAATGACATGGCGAACATCGAGGTCGCGCTGGATGCCCGGCGATTAAATCCGGGCATCCGGGTAATTATGCGGATGATCGACGAACAGATCTCGGACAAGGTCGCCAGCGCGTTCCTGGTGGATCACGCGTTCAGCGCCGCGTCGGTGACGGCGCCGCTGGTGGCGGCGCTCTGTCTGGATGGAAAAGTTCTGAGCACCTGCGTCGTCGATGGGGTGCAGCAGGTGATCGTCGAAACGCCGGCCGGCGGCGCGATTGCGGGAATGGCGCGGGAACAGATAGAGAAGACATTTGAGGCGAAGGTGCTGTCAGGCGACGGAGTGAAGGATGGGGGGAAATTAGTGCTTTACATGCCTGCAAACAGGGTGGGCGAGGTGATGGGGCGGAGTTGAGACAGGCGCCTGCATTGCGATGTATAATTACCGCGTGAACACCGTCGGCCCGGGGATGTACTGCCTGACCTGCCGGAATGACCTGCGCGGACTCGGCGAGCATCGTTGACCGGAGTGCGGCCGGCGGTTTGATCCGGCCCATCGCGCGAGTTTCAGTTACAACGCCAAGCCGGACACCTTCTTCAAGCGGTTTCTCGATGGGCTGGCGGCGCTGGCTGACGATGAACAGCGAAATCCGGCGCTCGAAAAGCTGCGTCCGCGCGCCGCGTTGCCGCGAGCCGAGACCGAGCGATGCATTGATGTGATGGAAGGGACCATCGGGCTGATTTTGCAGCAGTTGATCAACGCCGGCCTGTTGAATGAAGACATGGCGGAGCAGTTTGCGGCCGATATGGCCAGCGCGCACGCGGGAATCGAATTGAGCGGCGAGCCGGTCGAGCCGGTCGAGCCGGAGGATCCTTCGCCGGTTTTGCAGGAGATCGCAAAAGCGATCGATCCATTGCTGGACGGCCAAAGCTCATGGGGAAAGTTTCGTCAGACGATCGCGATGTTCGAGCAGCACTAACGGTCGTCGCAGTCGGCGAGCGAGCGAATTGCCCCGTCGCTGGCACGCTCCTTTTTGTGCCATTGCCCGTCGGCGTCTATTCGCGATATCCATTGCGCTGGGCCTGGCTCGGCCCTGCGAGGATGAAAATGGCAAGTCCAGCGCCGATGAGCAGGCCCCCAACTTTGCCGAGATGAGCGAATGCACAGACGGCCAGCCCGCCAGCAGCGACTGAGATACCGCCGAGGGCGACGAGCCAATGCCAGAGGCGGTCGGAAAAGAGCATGCCGGGCTTTTGGCCGGCAGGGCTTGTCGGCGGCCTCCAGTTTTTGGAGACGTGTTTGTCGAGCGGATGGCGTTTGGGTGGCGGCGGCATCGTAATAGCGTTGAAACTCGGGTTGATCGTCCGGATTTTATCCGAACG
This sequence comes from Tepidisphaerales bacterium, assembly GCA_038318605.1. Lineage (GTDB taxonomy): Bacteria > Planctomycetota > Phycisphaerae > Tepidisphaerales > Tepidisphaeraceae > JBBQCK01. Next base: position 2,193 of record JBBQCK010000307.1, read on the forward strand.
GTCCTTCGTTCATATGGTTTAGGTCTGTGGCACGTTTTGGAGACGGGTAGAGTGGATTGGTGCGGGGGGCATCTTGGGCTCAGGCAAAAAAATGATGCATGCGACTTGGGGGGCTTTATTTCGTCGGCCGGATACCACTATAATTCGTGTAATGCCAACTGAATTCGAAGATAATCTGCTCGGCACATTGCTCGATCCGGTAGCGCAGTCGTTGAATTCCAAAGCAGCGGAAATGCTCATTAATTTGCGCGCGGACGAAGCCGCCCAGCAGCGCATTGATGTTCTCGCGGACAAATGCAATGAAGATCAACTGACGGCAATGGAGCGATCGGAATACGAGGCCTACGTCTCGGCCGCCAATCTCATTGCAATCCTACAATCTAAGGCCTGCAAGGCGCTCGCAAACAATTTCGCCGCCTGATGGACGCCGCCCTACGTAATTTGGTTCGGCATCGCGCGGGCGAGCGGTGCGAATATTGCCATATTCGACAGGATGATGAACCGTTTTACCGGTATCATATCGAACACATCATACCTCGGCAGCACGGTGGGTCCGATGATCCCGCGAATCTGGCGCTGGCTTGTCAGCATTGCAATCTGCGAAAGGGCCCAAACCTGACCGCAATAGACCCGGACACGACAAGGATTGTCGGACTTTTCAACCCTCTCCGTGATCTCTGGACCAATCATTTTGTACTGAAAATGATCTCGTGATCGGTCGCACACCGATGGGTCGGGGAACTGCGCGGTTGATGCAATTCAACGACATGCGGCGATGCCAATTGCGACGGTCGGCCTAAACGATCGACTACGCCCACTCGACCAGAGCAGCAGCCGGGCATCCTGTTCGCGGCGGCCGGGCAAATCCGCGCGCATCGTCGCACCCATCCGGGCCATCCTTGTTATCGCCAGCCCCCGGCCTACAATTCTTCCCTTTCGGTTTTGCGAAAAAGTGTCGTTAAAAGTGTTTTGAAAGGACTGATCGCGATGCGCATTCTGGTGGCCGACAAGCTCGCTGAAGAAGGGCTCGATTTTCTCAAGCAAACGGGCATGGATTTCGACGTCAAGGTGGGCTTGAAGGAGGATGAGCTTGGATCGGCCGTCGGCGGATATGATGCGCTGATTGTACGTTCGGGCGCCAAGGTCACGGCCAAGGTCCTGACGAACCCCGGCAAGCTCAAGGCGATTGCGCGAGCGGGCGTCGGCGTGGACAACATCGATCTCGACGTTGCCACGCAGAAGGGCATTCTGGTGCTCAACACGGCCGCCGCGAGCACCCTATCGACCGCGGAGCATGCGTTGGCGCTGATGTACGCGCTGGCGCGCAAGATCCCCGCAGCGGACGCCTCGACCCGCAAGGGAGAGTGGAATCGCAACAAATATCAGGGAACCCAGCTCGCGGGAAAGACGCTGGGCGTGGTGGGCCTCGGACGCATTGGCCAGACCGTGGCGAGCCGGGCGCTGGCGATGGAGATGAATGTCGTCGGATTCGATCCATATTTCAGCGCGCCGACGGCTCTGGATGGACGTCTGAAGGTCGTGCGCGATTTCGACGAATTTCTCGGTCAGATCGACGTCATCACGTTTCACGTGCCCGGCGGCGAGGGGACAAAGCACTTGCTAAGCCGCGATCGGCTGTTCAACAAATGCCGGCCAAACCTGCTGGTGATCAACGACGCCCGGGGCGAGGTTGTGGATGAATTTGCGCTGGCGGATGCCCTGAAGGAAAAGAAGATCGCCGGCGCCGCCATCGACGTATATGCCAAAGAGCCGCCGCCGAAGGACCATCCTCTTTTTGGCGTGGAAAATTGCGTATTGACGCCGCATCTCGGCGCCAGCACCGACGAGGCGCAGACCGCCGTCAGCGTCGAGGCCTGCAAGGCGATCGTTGCCTATCTGCAAAGCGGCGAAATCCGCGGCGCGGTGAATGCCGGCGGCATCCGGCTCGATCTGCCGCCGGATGAGGCGCCTTTCGCGCAGCTTGCCAGCCGTATCGGGGCATTGCTGGCCGCGTGGTGCGACGGTGGTTATGCGCAGATCACGCTGCGCGCCAGCGGAAGCCGCGTGCCAAAACTAATGAATACGCTGGTGCGTCTGGCGGCCGTCGAGCTTTTCAAGCCGCACCTGACCGAAGGCGTGAATGTCATCAACGTCGAGCATCTGGCCCGCAGCCGCGGCGTCGAAATTGTAACGGTCCACGAGGCCGATCCGCCGCAAGGCATGGTCGGCGACATCATCGGCGTCCGCGTCCGCACGCAAAACGGCGAGACCCATCGCATTCTCGGCACGGTCTATGCCGATGGGCTCCCTCGCGTGCTGCGGGTG
>JBBQCK010000308.1:0-4513 GCA_038318605.1 Tepidisphaerales bacterium
TCGCGCACCAGCAACTCACCCAGCGCACGCACGGTGGAATGCGAAAACAACGAAGCAACGGCAACCTTCGCTCCGCACGATCGCTCGATTCGATCGATCAGCTCCAGCGCCAGAAGCGAATGGCCGCCCAGATCGAAGAAATCATCATTGACCCCCACCGGCTGTTTCAAGACCGCTTCAAACTCGCGGATCAGGGCGTGCTCGAAAATCGAGGGCTCCGGTGCGGCCTGCGCTGCTTCAACTATTGGGCGATGATGATTGCTTAGCCGCTCAAGTGTTTTGCGATCGATCTTCCCATTTGGCGTCAACGGAATCGCATCGACAAATGCAGCGACCGTCGGCACCATGATCGCCGGCAGGCGATTGCGCACAAATTCACGTAACTCTGACCAGCTCAGGTTGCGGCCAGGCTTTTGCACGACAAACGCTGTCAGCGCGGTGCCGCCGTCAGCGGAGCGCGATGCCAGCACCACCGCCTCGGCGACATCAGAATGGGCAAATAGCGCTGCCGAGACCTCAGCGATCTCCACGCGATATCCGCGGATTTTCACCTGCTCGTCGGCACGTCCGGCAAGCTCCACGGATCCGTCCAAACCATATCGCCCAACGTCCCCGGTGCGATATATGCGATCGCGCCAGTCGCCAGCGGTTGATGTGAACGGATTGGGAAAAAATCGCCCGCCCTCATCCTGCTCATTGACGTACCCCTTCGACAAATAAGGGGTGCGCACATGCACCTCCCCCAACTCTCCAACGCCGGCTGGCAAGTCGGCGCGGTTCAGAACCAGCAATTGAGCATCGTCGATGCCCTTGCCGATCGGATATCTGCGCGGACTTGCTTCAACCGAACACGGCGGTTCATCGACAATGAAATAGCCCATTGCCTGGGGCGTTTCGGTTGTGCCGTAATAGTTCACGCAAACCGCCGCCGGCGCGATCCGCCGGATCAGCGATGTCTCGGTTTCGCTCAGGACATCGCCGCCAAAAAACACGCGCCGCAGCGCCAGCGGCCGATCGTGGTGCGGCTGGCTTAACACGCGTGCCTGACCGGGTGTCAGGTGTGCAACTGTAACCGAATGGTGCAACATCCAGTCATAAAGCACGCGCGGCTCCGCTAAATCTCCGTGTTTCGGAATCGTCAGCGTCGCCCCGACCCACAACGCGCTGAACGCATCGCGAATGAAAATGTCGTGCGAAAGCCCGGCCAGCAGAACGAATCGATCCGCCTGCGCCAGATCAAAACGGCGTGTGTGCCAATCGAGGAAATGCGCCAGCGGCCGATGCGTTCCGATAACGCACTTTGGCTCACCTGTCGTACCGGATGTGAAAACAACATAGGCAATCGCATCCTCGTCAACACGTTCACCGGAATCGTCCGAGTTGCCCCGCTCCTGGCGACCCGCGGGATCTGTAAATGACGGAACGGGATTTGCCCCGTCAAAATCCACGATCGTCTGGCCAGCCGCCAGCGCATCGAGGACCGACGCTTCGCCGGGAGGCAGTGCAAGGCGAACATACGCGGATGGCTTGCTGATGGCGCAATAACGTCGCAGGCGATCGACCGGATAAGACCGATCGAGCATGCAAAAGGCCGCGCCCGATCGCATGACTCCGAGGACCGCAATAACCAGCGCCGCCGATCGATGCGCCTCGATCGCAACCACATCTCCCGCGCAAACGCCGGCGCGCCGTAGCTTGGTCGCGAGGCCTGCGGATGCGGCGTCCACGTCCGCATAGCTCCATGTCGCACGTTCATCAACCAGCGCCGGCATGGACGCCACGCGTCTCACCTGCTCGGCAAATCGTCCTGGGATCGTTCCGCGGAACATTCCGTCCAACAAGGCAGACGGATCAGGCAGCAATGGCATCATTCGCGGCGTGACGAGCGATGGAGCGAATATCTTCGCGTCCGGGTTCTCGACCGCCGCTTGAGCCAGTTGCGAGTATTGATCAAGCAGACCGGCGATCCGTCCAGCGTCGAACAGATCGGCGTTGTATACCGCGTCAATACGAATCGCCGACCCGCCTTCGCGCACATATAGTGTCAGGTCAAATTTTGATCCATGTTCCGGCGGAATTTCGATTGAGGCTGCAACACCGGGTATTTCGATGCGGCCGTCGTTGACCGAAAACAGGTTGAACACAACCTGAAACAGCGGCGCATGACCTGATCGCCCCGCCGGCGCGATGGCGTCGATCACCACTTCCAGTGGCGCGAGTTGATGCGCGTGTGCCCCAAGCACCGCATCGCGAACGCGCGCCACAACGCCGTTGAAGGTCAGCCCATCACCGACCAACATTGTGCGCAATGCATGGGTGTTGATGAACACGCCGATCAATTGCTCGATACGGGTCCAGTTGCGTCCGGCAAGCGGCACGCCAACGACGATGTCGTCCTGGCCGCTGAGGCGAGCCATCAAAACCTTGAACACGCTCAGCATGAACACATACAGCGTCACCCCCTGCTCGCGGGCGCGCGCCCGAAGTTTCTGTTCCAGCTCTGGCGGCAATTCGATCGACTGGCGGCCGCCCTGAAATGTCTGACTGATAGGGCGCGGCCGATCCGCTGGTAGTTCCAGCAACGGCGGCGCACCGGCGAGGTGCGCTTTCCAATACTCGAGGTCTTGTTGCAACTGCCCGGAAGCCAACGCCTCCCGCTGCCAAACGGCATAATCGCCGTATTGCATTTCGAGCGGGGACAAAGCTGGCGGTGCGCCGCTTTTCATTGCGCTGTAAAACGCGCCAAGCTCCCACAACATTACGTCGATCGACCATCCATCGCCCGCGATGTGATGCAGTGTGATCGCCAGCAGATTTTGCGATGGCGAAATGCGAATAAGCCCGGCCCGCAAGAGCGGCCCGCGCGCCAGGTCGATTGGATGGCGCATCACCTCCGCAGCGGCCAACTTGGCGGCCATATCGCGATCAGCCTCGGGCAAATGGTTCAGGTCGATGCGTTCGAGGCGGAATCGCCCGACTGGATCAACACGGCAGACCGGCCGGCCGTCGAGCGCCGTAAAACGACTGCGCAGAGACTCATGTCGCATTTCAATACAGGAAAAGGCGGCGGCGAGGATGTCTGCGTCAAGGTCTCCGCGCAGCCGGATAAGCAATGGAATATAGAACGCATCGCGCTCGTCGGCGGTCTGGTCGGCAAACCAGAATCGCTGCTGCGCCGTCGTCAGCGGCAGAAATTCCATCGACCTCGCCCGCGGCGAGGGTCCATCGCCCGACTCGACGTTCGAAGCGCCATGCCGGTCCCTTTCGATTCGCCTTGCAAGGTCGGCAACCGTGGGCGATTCGAACAGATCGCGCACCGTGATCCGCACGCCAAACTCATCGCGCAGGCGCGATATCACCTGCATCGCCAGAAGCGAATGTCCGCCGAGGCGAAAGAAGCCATCGTCGGCTGAAATCCCATCGACCTTCAGCACCTCGCCGAACACCTTGGCGATGCGCGCTTCGGCCGGCGACATCGGCCTTAAATCGCGCGCGCCGCTTCGCGCCTTTTGCACGTTCGGGGCTGGCAGCGCGCGCTCATCGACCTTGCCGCTCTGGTTGCGCGGCAGCGATTGCACTTCGATGTACCACGCCGGCGACATATAAGGCGGAAGCGCAGCGCGCAAGCTTGCGCCCAACCGCGCCAAATCCAGATGCGCCCCGTCCGCCGGGACGACATACGCCGCCAATTCTCCCAATCCCGGCTCCTCGCGGCGCTGCAGGACATACACCTGCGCCACCGCGTCGTCACGCATCAGTACGCTCTCAATTTCCGCAAGTTCCACGCGAAAACCACGGATCTTGATCTGCCGATCTGCCCGGCCGAGAAACTGCAGTTGCCCCGTCGGCGCGATTCGCACCAGATCGCCCGTGCGGTAAACGCGCTGCGAAGTGATCCCGGCAAGCCCCGCTTCAATAAATCGCTCTGCTGTCAGATCGGGCCGATTCAAATATCCGCGAGCCAATCCCACGCCAGCAATGTACAACTCACCCGACTCTCCAGCGCCGGCAGCCCGACCCGATTCATGCAGCACAAAAGCCGTCATGTTCGGCGTCGACCGCCCGATCGGAACTTCAGAACATTCCGGGTCGTCATTTCGCCATTGCGTCAGGTCGGCATTGATGCAGTAGACAGTGATTTCCGTCGGACCGTAATCGTTGATGAGGCGAATGCGCCCGTCCAGCGCTCTTGTCCATCGCTCCACCTGCGATGGAATTGCCCGCTCACCTCCAATGATGACCAGCCTTAGCGATTCATTCGGCGTCACCTTTCCCGTCGCAACCGGATCGACCAGCATGTGCCAGAACGCCGTCGGAATTGGCAAAACCGTCACCTTCATGGCCCTGCATGCGTCAAAGAATGACTCAGCCGAGTCCACCATCTCATCGTCGCGCAGTGCCAGCGTCGCACCGCTCGACAGGGTAGTAAAAATTTCCTCGACGCTCTGATCGAATCCAATTGACGAAAACTGCAGCACCCGATCCGCCGGCGAAATCCGAAATTGCCTCGATG
>JBBQCK010000309.1:0-4510 GCA_038318605.1 Tepidisphaerales bacterium
AAGTTCTGGCATATAGAACAAGGGGCGTGCCACCCGCCTTGTACTCCGGGCCATCTTCCAAAAGCGGCCGACCAGATCTGGAATCATACATAAACTAGCTTGAGAAGATAACTTATGAAAGGACTCTGGCCATGCGTCATAGACAATTTATCGATGGCGATTCGCCAATTGACGCTCGTTCGCCTTAAAAACAGTCACCTTCCAGACGCGTCGTCCGAAATTGCCCGCTCAGTAGGCAGATCCGCCATCCCTACAACGCCTGATCCAGCACCTGTTCGGCGACATAGATCGGCACCTCGGTGGCGATGCCCAGCGCAATCGCATCGCTTGGGCGACTGTCGATGGTGACGGTCTTTCCGTCCTGTCGAATGTGAATGCTCGCATAGAAAGTGTGATTCTTCAGGCTGGTGATTTCAATGCGCTCGACCGTGCCGCCAAGCTTCTCGATCGTGCTCGCAAGCAGATCATGCGTCAGAGGTCGCGGCGGCGTCTGACCTTTCAGGCGCCGATCAATCGCCATCGCTTCGCTCGAACCGATGACAATGGGAAACATCCGCTCTCCGTCGACTTCGCGAAGCCAGATGTGCTGCTCGTGCTGCATCTCGCTGATGACGATGCGCGATAACTCCATCTGCACGGACATGTGTCGTTCTCCTGGTCATTTGGCCGCGCTTCTGCCGCGCGGCCTGGCCGGGCCGGTTCTGCCGATGGCCGATTCTATACCGCCCGCAGGCTGGCGAAAGCCCCCGCGTCTATAATGCCGACACACATGAGTTTTCGCCGCACTCACGGACATGTTCGCTGGATCCTCTTAATTGTCATTCCCATTCTTGCGTTGAGCGCCGCTGTTTTCGTGGCGATGCGCCTTACGCGGCCGGGCGTGACGGTCACACGCATCGCCGAAGGGCCCGTGGCGGCCGCCTTCTATGCCACCGGCACACTCGAACCCGATCGCGAGTATCCGGTGAAAAGCAACATGGAAGGGATCGTGGCCGAGGTATATGCCGACAAGGGCGACCCCGTCGAGGAAGGCCAGGAGCTGGTCGTGCTCGATGTCCCCGCGCTGAAGAATGCCCGCGATGAGGCCGTCGTTGATTACGAAAAAGCGCAGACATTCGCCGATCCCGGTCGCTCGCCGATATTGATGGAATTCGATGATCGCGCTCGATGGACCGATGAGCAGTTGGCGAATGCCCGCGACGATCTGCATCGCTATCGCGCGCTGATCGAGCGCGGCGCTGGATCGATCATGGAGGTTCAGCAGCGGGAGGATAAGGTTTCACAATTGACGCTGTCCGCCGAAACGATCAGACGCCAGAAGGCGGCGCGGCTCATCGACCTGCGCGCCGATCTGCAAAAGGCCCACGCCCGAATGGAAACAGCGATCGATCAATGGAAAAAAACCGTGATCCGCGCGCCGATCGATGGCGTCGTGCTCGATCGGCCGGTGCCGGTGGGCACGCGCGTACCCGTCAACTTCGAGATGGCGCGCATCGCCGATGTTGCCCCGGCGCGGCTGGTCATGCGCGCGGCGGTTGACGAGGAGGATCGCACGCGCCTCAAACTCGGCGGCAAGGTTCTGATGACACTCTATTCATACCCCGACGTCCCGCCGTTCGAGGGGCACGTCGAAGCAATCTATCCCAAAGCCGATCCAGATCGTCGCACATTTGAGGCCGATATTCGATTCAATGATCCGCCAAAAACGCTCGCGGCCGGCATGACCGGCGAACTGGTTTTTATCGTCCTCCAAAAGGACAACACCACCGTCATTCCGCGGCAGGCGGTGCAGGATGGCGCGGTATGGGTCGTGCGCGATGGCCGGCTGGTTCTTAGCGACGCAAAACTGAGCGGTGTAATGAGCGTCGAACGTGCCGAGGTCCTGTCCGGCCTTTCTCCAAACGATGAAATAGTCATCAGTGCCGTCAGCAAGCTCAAAGCCGGCCAGCGTGTCCGGATCGCCGAGGAGATCGACCCGCGAACGGCCGCCAGCTTGAACAAACCGAAAGTCAGCACCGCATTCAAGGCGTTTGGCGGCTGAACATCGCATTGTCGCCCCGCATTTTCTCAGGAATGATTCATGCGCTGGTTCATATCCATCCGCTATTTTCTGTCGCACAAGCGCCAGTCGCTGGTCTGCATCGCCGGCGTGACGATCAGCGTCACCATGTTCATCGCCATGAGTGCGATGATGGATGGATTCTCCGACAAATTTATCGTCGAAACAGTCGAATCTTCCGGCCACATCATCGTCCACGACGAGCCCCGCCAGACCGAAACCCCCATTCTCGAACGCGCCTACAGTAATCCGAATGCACTGCTGCGAGTCGATCGCACCAAGCCGCGCGACGTCGTGCGAAAAATCAAGAATCCCACCGGCCTGCTCGCTCAGGTGCGCGCCATGCCCGGCATCGCGTCTGCGGCCCCGGAAGTTTCCGGCGCGGCCATCGTCACCTACGGCACCAAGACCATGACACTTTCAATTCTCGGCGTCGAGCCGGAGCAGCAGGTCCGCGTGACGACCATCGGCGAAAAGCTGACGGCCGGGAGTTTTTCAAGATTACGCACCACCGCCAACGGCATCATCATCGGCCGAGGCGTCAGTGAAGTGCTCGGCGCGCGCCTCGACGACTCAATCGTTCTTTCCAGCGAAACGGGCGGCCGGCAGATCGCGCGGGTCGTAGGCATCTTCGACACCGGCGTCACGCCTGTCGATTACTCGCGCGGCTACCTGCTCCTCAACAATGCCCAGACGCTCCTCGACAAGCGCAACGTGATCAATGAGATCGTCATACGCACCGACGACTACACTCGCGCCGAGGGATATGCACAGTTGATCGAAGCCGTCTGCGGCTATCGCACCGAAAGCTGGCAGGAATCCAATGCCAACTTCCTCAAGATTTTCAGCATCCAGACCGTCATCACCAACGTCATCACCGGCTCGCTTCTGATCGTCGCCGCGTTCGGCGTTTTGAACATTCTGATCATGGCAGTGCTCGAGCGCGTTGCGGATATCGCCATCCTCAAAAGTTTCGGCCTGTCGCGCGCGGACATCACTTGGATTTATGTTTTTCAGGGAATGGTGATCGGGCTCATCGGCGCGTGCCTCGGACTCGGTCTGGGCAAACTCGCCATCGAGGGCCTCAGCCGTCTGCCCATCACCGTCGAGGGGCTCGTAAAGGCGGAGGGATTGCTGATGAGCGAGAAATCAAGCCAGTACGTCCAGGCGTTTGTCAGCGCCATGGTAATTGTCATTCTGGCTGCCGTCTATCCGGCCAGGCGCGCTGCGGGCTATGACCCGGTGGAGGTGATTCGTGGGGCGCATTGATTCCCGTCGCCGCGATGCGTGCGTAGCCGGCTAATGTATGAATCGCATCTTCCCAAAATTCGGAATCAGCGCAGGCAGGCTCGATGTTTCAGAGAACGGCTTGTATCCCGCCGGCCAGTACACGAAGAACGCTTTGCCGATCATAAACCGCCCCGGTACGCGCCCGGAATCGGCGATCACGTTTTCGTTAGCCAGCAGATCGACCGAGTCGCTCCAGTCGCGGGCGTCGCTGGACAGGATCGAGTTATCCCCCAGCACGAAATACTCATCGTCCATCGCGACATTCATCTCCGATTCGCCGCCGCGCCACGGCGTGATGGATGAATTGAGCCGGCTGGCGGGGATCGTGTCGTGGTCTCCGCGCTGCGCAAGTTGTACGGGATTCTCAGGCGTGGCCCAGCGCAATTGGCGGTTGCGCGTGGAAACGTCGTAGGCCGGCGTGTAATAAACGTCGCGCCACAAGCTGATGTGGCTCAGGCGGCAGCTTTGGCGATCGCCATCTATCGAAACCGTCGGCGCCGGAAACGGACGCCGGGCTGCTTCCCAGTCCGCCGGCATCGCCACCTCAGGCGCATTCGCCATCGCGGTCGCACGGGCAAGATTCCGCCGATGAAGATCGTCCAGGTCCGGGCCATATTGCGCCGGCGTGCTTGCGATCACTTCCTCGTCGTTCAATCGAAGCGATACGCGATAATCGACATTGACAAATTCCACCCGCAGCGGCCCGCCGGCATGTTCCGCCCGAAGCGGAAATTGTCCGATCGTCTGCAGCGCTCCGTCCGGCAGCCGATGCGTCAACGTCGCTGTAGTTCGGTCGATGCTCGCGGTGAACGTGTGGCCAAGCCGCGTCAACGTGCATGAAATGGCGCCATCACCAGCCTGTCGTTCATAGAAAAAACCCAGCTTCAAATCACTGACATACCAGTGCGGCAGATGGCCCTGCAGTCGGCCGTCGATATTCGGCACCACCGGCGGCTGGGTCTCGTCATAGGGGCGAAGGTCAAAATTATCGTGGTGAAGCGGCTGTGGGCGCGTCACGTTGTAGGAGTGCCAGTCCGTTAACGGAAGCCACCCCGATGCCGTGTTCACATCCTTGTCAAACTCCAGCCTTCCTTCGCCGGATGCGTTGGAAAAATGAAATTCCCGGCCATCAATGTTCGATGTGCCCGTGTTCCAGCCATC
>JBBQCK010000310.1:0-4492 GCA_038318605.1 Tepidisphaerales bacterium
CCGGCCGGGTCGAGTTCCTCAACGAGACATACCATCACTCGCTGGCGTTTTTACATTCCCGCGATGAGTTCGCCGCCCAGGCCGCCCTGCATCGAGAACGGATTAAGAAGATATTCGGCCAGGATGCTCGGGTTTTTCGCAATACCGAGTTGATCTATTCCGATGAGATCGCCGCCGAAGCCAATCGCATGGGCTATGACGCCATCCTCGCAGAGGGCGCCGACCAAATGCTCGGCGTGCGCGGCCCCCAGAATGCCTATCGCCCAGCCGGCGCCCCGGGGATGAAAGCGCTGCTGCGGAATTTCCGCCTCAGCGACAACATCGCCTTTCGTTTCAGCAATCGGGCTTGGGAACAGTGGCCGCTTCGGCCAACAACCTTCGCAAAGTGGGTCTCGCAGATCGACGCCGTCGGCGGCGGAGCGTGCAACTTATTCATGGACTACGAAACTTTCGGTGAGCACCAGTGGGCCGAAACCGGGATATTTGATTTCCTGGAGAGCCTGCCCGAGACGCTATTGCGCGCGGGACATGATTTCCGCCGTCCATCAGAACTCGCCGACGCCTTGACCCCGGCGGCCGGCGCTGCGGGGGAAATTAACGCCCCGAGAATGATCTCGTGGGCCGACACCGAGCGCGACCTGTCAGCCTGGATGGGCAACGCAATGCAGACCAACGCGATCCAGGAGCTGTACCGACTCGAAAAATCCGTGAAGGAGTGCGACGACGCAACACTTCTGAACGACTGGCGAAAGCTCTCCACGAGCGACCACGTCTACTACATGTGCACCAAATACTGGGCCGACGGTGATGTTCATCGCTACTTCAGCCCGTACGAAAGCCCATACGACAGCTACATCAACTTCATGAACGTGCTGGACAACGTCCGCTCCAGGGCGCGGATGGGCGGTTAGACACCCAGTACCACAACTTAAAAATTCCAAAAGGTGGGAGGAAGGATACATCCGCCCCACATCAGCCTTCACACGTTCGTCCTCTCGAGTTCCGACCTAGAAAACCTCGATTACAGTTCCACCGTCATATCCCCTTTCGCCATCTCTATTTTGGTGGCCGTTCCTGCGAAACGGGCGGCCATGTCGGTGTCCATTTGAAGCCGCTCCACCCAGTCCCGCTCGGGGTCGAAGTGGCCGATGACCGAGTGCTTGACGTCGCAGCGCTGGCTGCGTTCGACGATGTCTTCGATGCAGGTATGGCCCCAGTCGAGACGGGGAAGCGCCGGTGTGCTGCCGATGCCGCGCAGGCCCATGTACTCGGCTAAAAAATACTGTCCGTCGTAGTATGCCAGGTCCGCGCCCATCGAATGCTGGATCACCCGCGCCTCGGCGGCGGCTGCGCGTTGTTGCCGCCGGTCGTCCTGGCCGCCGTGGCGCCTTTCATGGTCGGTGCAGAAGACAAAGCTCCGCGGCCCGTCGGATCCGTCGTAGGTCAGCTTATATCCCAGGCATCTCGTGCTGACGTGATAAACCTCGAACGGCTGAACGCGCGTCCGCGGGCCGATCTGAATGGGGCTTAAAAGTTCGATGCGCGCCCATGGAACATCGCCTACCGGCAGATCGGCGCCCGGGTCGATGATTTCATGCCCGGCAATCTCGGCCGACATGATGCGATAGTCGATGGGGTCGTCGCTGTGAAGCGTCTCATTCAAGGTATGGCTGAACAGGCCGTAGTGTGCGTCGAGCGCGCGTAACAACTCACCGGTGGAATATATGTCGATTCTGAATGGCTCGGGCCGTGCGAAGAGAAATTGCGCGAACGAGAAGCCGTTGCGATGATCGAGGTGCGCATGGCTGACAAAGAGGTGGATCCGACGCGCGGCGCCGGAATCCCATGACTCCAGCAGCCGGCGTGAACATCTCCTCAGGCCGCTTCCCGCGTCGAAAATAATCACCTCGCCATCGGCGGTTCGCACTTCGACGCAGGTGGTTTCCCCGGAATAAACGGGAAAGGTGGGCAGGCCGATGCGCTGCTGATAATCAATGACGGCCGACGGACTCGGGGGCGCGCCCAGCAGATCGGCGGGCGTGCAGGCGGCTTCGGCGGCTCGGGCAGCCCAATCTTCAAACACTCGAAGTATCGCATGGACCGCGACCTGTCGCGCGAAGGCCTGAATGTTCGACGGATCCGGGAAAACCGCGACGCTTCCCTGGCTGCCCCAGAATGTGACACGCATGTTTCTGATCGGCTCGGGCATCATCCCTCTCTTGCAACTGCTTCTCGGCCGCAACACACTTGCGGTATCGTCGCACTATGATACGCCACGGATCGGCAACGAGGACATGCGGCAGCAACAGTCTCCTCTCAGCCCGCGACACGCTCGACCTTGCGCCGGCAAACCACCATGCTTTACAACGCCAACCCGTCTCAATCTCGTCCAGCGCTCGGCGCGCTGCTGCTCGTGCTGGCGACGGTGCTCTGGGGCTCAACATTTGCCGTTGTGGTGGTCGCCGTGCGCATCGTGCCGCCCGGAATGCTGAACACGGTGCGCTTTGGTTTGGCGGCCGCTGTGGCGGCGCCCTTTTTGTTTCGCGGCGCATCCCGCGCGGTAATGCTTGCCGGCGCGGAACTCGCGATTTGGCTGGCAATCGGCCAGGGCCTTCAGTCGGTCGGGCTGCTCTACACGACGGCCACCCGTTCGGCGTTCATCACCGCGTTGGCAGTGATTTTCGTGCCGGTCCTGGCGATCCTGCTCGGCAAACGCATCCGTGCGACCACCTGGGTTGCGGCGCTTCTGGCGACCGCCGGCGCGGGGCTGCTTTGCTACGATCGCACGCCGCCCAGCGAGGGCGATATATGGACTCTTGGCGCCGCGATTGTTTTCTCCGTCTTCATCGTTCGTATGGAAACACACGCCTCTCGCCTCGCCGCGATGCCGCTGGCGGCCGCCACGCTCCTGGCAACCTTCGGCTGTCTTGCGATGTGGGGATTAATCGAGTTTGCCCAGGGAAAGCGTATCTCAGGTACTTTTCCGTGGATCGCGGTGCTTTACCTGGGACTGATCGCCACGACGCTGACGACGGGCCTGCAAGTCCTCGGCCAGCGCAGCGTCCCGGCGGCACGCGCCGCCATTATCTACACCCTCGAACCCGTCTTCGGCGCGATGTTCGCTTATTTGATCGGCGATCGGCTGGGCCCGCGCGGCTGGATCGGCTCCGCGGTGATATTGGCCGCCAGCCTGCTCGGCAACCTGCCCGCGAAACGCCACGCTGTGCGAGTCTGACAATCGTGCCTCCCTACCCGCAAAAGCAATGTTTGCCCGACTCGAAATGGCTGTTATCCTGCTTGGTTTAACCGACATTTAACCGACACGCGCGAAGCCAAAATCGACTGGAATCCAGCAATGTTTCGGCCTGCCTACTTCGCACGCCGGCTCTTTTTGCCGCCAAATGGCATTGTCGCGTCCGCGGCAAGAGGTTTGTCCTTGCACATATCGTGCATCCCCATAGACTGCAACGGCCGCACTTACAGTGGCCGGTCCGTTGAACCGCGGCCGGCGAGGAAGGTCCGGTCTGCCGTTCATGGCGATCCGAGTCGCGCTGCATCACCGTACGCAATATCAGTACGATCGACCGGTCAATCTTGGCCCGCAGATTGTTCGACTGCGCCCAGCCCCCCATTGCCGCACGCCAATTCTTTCATATTCCCTGCGCATCGATCCCTCCGAGCATTTCATAAACTGGCAGCAGGACCCCCAGTCAAACTATCTCGCCCGAATCGTCGTCCCCGAACGCACCCGGAAATTCGGCGTGGAGGTAAGTCTGGTGGCCGACATGACGGTCATCAATCCCTTCGATTTCTTTCTCGACCCCACCGCCGAAATCTGGCCTTTTGCCTACGACGACTGGCTGAGCCGCGAAGTGGCGCCTTTTCTTCGCATCACCCCGCCTGGCCCGCGGGTGGCATCCTGGCTTGAGTCGGTTCCGGGCACGCCGATGCAGACGACGAATTTTCTCGTCAGCCTCAACCAACGCCTCAGCAACGAGATTCGATATCTGATCCGTATGGAACCGGGCGTACAGTCGCCCGAAGAAACGCTCTCAAACGGCAGCGGGTCCTGCCGCGACAGCGCCTGGCTGCTGTGCCACATCCTGCGCCACCTCGGTGTGGCGGCGAGGTTCTGCAGTGGATACCTCGTCCAACTGAAGCCCGACGAAAAACCCCTCGACGGCCCGGCCGGCGCTGCCGCGGATTTCACCGACTTGCACGCCTGGACCGAGGCATACCTCCCCGGCGCGGGATGGGTTGGGCTCGATCCGACCAGCGGCCTGTTTGCGGGCGAGGGCCATATCCCCGTGGCGGCGACGCCCGATCCGCAGTCGGCGGCGCCCATCAGCGGCGGAGTCGAACATGCCGAAGTCAGCTTCGATGTCTCGATGACCGTGACCCGCCTTCACGAAGATCCCCGCGTCACCAAGCCATACAGCGACGAACAGTGGACGCGCATTGAAACCCTTGGCCGCGAAATAGACCGCGAGCT
>JBBQCK010000311.1:0-4488 GCA_038318605.1 Tepidisphaerales bacterium
GTCGTCTGGCCACACCAAGACCGTGAGTATCTGATCTGTACGGACTACAACCCGAGTATGAAAGCGGGCTCCGTGACGGCCATCGACCCGAAGACCGGCAAGGTGCTTTGGAAGTTGAGCGACGTCGGCCCCCAGCGCCACCAGCCCGTGCTGGACGAAGGACACATGCTGGTGAACAGCGGTGCTGGAACGAAGGGCGAGGATCCCGAAAACAGTGCCATTTATGCGTGCTACGAACTGACGCTGGAGGGGCCGAAGAAGCTGTGGACGCTGCCAGACGAGCCGCAGAACTACGTTTCGATCAAACCAGACCGCGGCGGCAACCGCTTCGTTGGCGCCATCCGTGGCGGCAAGGTCGTTGCGCTCCTTGGACAAAAAGTGAAAGGGGCCGGGACAGGACTGCGCCTCTGTACCTTCGACCTCAAAACTGGCAAGCTCATCAGCGACCTACCGATCACCCACGCTCAATGTCCAACAAGTCCAATCGTCGCCGAAGACCGCGTGTTCTTCCAGGCCGATGCCGCCCATTCCGGCGACGGAGCAGGGTTGCTTCTGTTCAGCATTGACGCAGACGGCAAGTTGACGGACCTGGGCGAAAAGCCTTTCGGCACGATCGGTGTCGAAATGGTGACCGGCTATGAGATCCAAATGGAAGCGCCTTATTACCGCGGAAAACTCTTCGTCAAAGCCAAAAAGGGCGTCGCGGCGATCGACCTGCGCAAGCCATGATCGCACCAAAACACCGACCATCAGGAAAGGCGCATGAAAAATACTGCATTAAAAATAACCGTCTCGTTCGTCGCCTTACTGATGTTTTGTAGCCCCTGTCTGGCTGCGGGTCCTTCTCCCGCCGCGAAATTTTTTGACGCAGACGAAACATACATTGGCCGTGATGCGGGCAATGACTTCTACATGCAGGGTCGTTGGAACAGCGTCGTTGCGGGGGACGGAAAGGGGGTCACCACTCATTTCCGTAAAACGCCGTCAGGAATCGCTCCAACCAGCCCCAAAATCACGCCCATAATAAAGTCCATACACTCAACTTGACTCCCCCTCCCACCCCTGCATAAAATCGCAAGTAGACCCCGCGCCGCTCTCCCGCAGCCGCGCAAAACATCTTCCGCCCGCGATCCGGCCATTCCACCCCCCCGGGATCCAAAACCCCATGAACCTTGCCATGCCCTACTCCCACACCCTTTCCCCCAACCCGCGCATGCCCCGGCCGGCGACCGAAGCCCCGCCGCGATTGACGTCGCCTTCTCGGGATGCAGCGGATTTATGTCGTCGAAGACAAGCTGTCACAGCCGCCTTGCCGGCAGCAAGTAGAAAACTCTGTCAGATCGCCAGGCCCTCGCGCGTTATGTGTGCCAGGCGGCAATAACACGGAAAGGGGATCGATGATTCAGTGTAACGGCGAACTCGTGATATCGTTAGGCACTGAGATGGAGTTCATCGTTACAGATCGGGAATCGATCGAAGCTGGCCTGCTGGTCAAGTCTTCCTATGTCGTCATTTCAATCCACAATCCAGACAAACGTCCGGCGAACGTCCGCAAACAGAGCGGACTAAGGGATGTGCTGTATCTCGCCTTTCATGACGCTGAGCCAACTGATACTTTGGTGATACCGCCTGAGATCAGGCTGATGACCCCGGGGCAGGCGGAAAAGATTCAGGCGTTCATCGAGAAGCACCGGGCCAATGTGGGAGCAATCGTTGTTCACTGCGAACAGGGCATGTCCCGCAGTCCGGCAGTGGCGGCGGCGCTTTGCAAGGCAATGGGTGGCGACGATGCTCGCTTCTGGAGAGAATATCAGCCAAACCGATACGTCTATCGCCTGGTGCTGGCAGCCGCCGATGCGAAGTCGCATTGAACGACGTTAGTCAACGGCAACGGGGTCAGGAATCAGAACCTTTCTTCGTGCCCTTGTGCCCCTGTCCCTCTATGTTGTTCAATCCCTTTTGCGGTTAAAACCCGCCCATGCCCAACCCGAAGTTTTCCCGCGGAACCAACATCTCACACTGGCTTTCCCAAAGCGAAAAGCGCGGCAGCGACCGCACTCGGTTTTTTACGCGCGAGGATGTTCAGCGCATCGCCGACTGGGGGTTCGATCACATCCGCCTGCCGATTGATGAGGTGCAGATGTGGCCCAACGATGCCCGGCCGGATGTGCAGGGCGATGAGGCGTTCGATCTGCTTGAAAGCGCGCTCGATTGGTGCGATCAGGCAGGCCTCGGCGCAATCGTCGATCTGCACATCCTGCGCAGCCATCATTTTAACGACGTCGGCGAGCCGGCCTTGTACACCGATCCGCGTGAAGCCGGGCGTTTCGCAGCGCTCTGGGTGCAGTTGTCAAAGCGTCTGCGCCGGCGCGATGAGGCGAAAGTCGCCTACGAATTGATGAACGAACCCGTCGCCAAAGACCCGGCCGATTGGAACCGAGTTGCCCATCAGGCATACCGTGCCGTTCGCGACCTCGAGCCGAAGCGCACGATCCTTCTCGGTTCCAATCGTTGGAACAGTTGCGATACATTTGACGTGCTGGAAATTCCGCCGGATGACGATCGGCTGATCCTGACGTTTCACTTTTACAATCCGATGCTCGTCACGCATTACACCGCTTCATGGTGGCGTGATGGCAAAGACTACACCGGCCCAATTCAATATCCCGGCAAGCCGATTCCCGATGATGCGTTGGCCGCGCTTTCCCCGGAAATGCGAAGCCGGATCGAGCGGTTCAACATCCCCTACGACAAGGCGGCCATGCTCCGGCACATGAGCCAGCCGCTGGCCGCGCAGCAGCGCACCGGCCTGAACCTGTACTGCGGCGAATTCGGCTGCCTGGCGGCCTGTCCACAGGCAATCCGCCACCGCTGGTATCGCGATCTGATTTCGCTCTTCACGGAGCAAAAGATCGGCTGGGGCAACTGGGATTATCGCGGCAGCTTCGGCATAGTCGGAAAAGATGGCGAATCCACCGGAATAGCCGAGGTCATGCTCGCGGCCGCCGGTGGCACAAATTGAGAATGCGAACGCAAGAATTCAACCTCAGAACGGCGCCCGTCGCGGAGAAGCTGCCAGTTTCATTTTGCCGGTCAAATCCGAAATCCGAATCGCTTCCCACCGAATGCCAGTGCAACCGCAGATCGTATATGAAAAGTAAAACGGGAAACGTGATCCGGGCCGTGCACTCACAACCTCCAACTTTGACAAGTTGGCAGTAGCAGCAGGCGGAGAAAAACCGATTCGCGTTTTACTGGCAACCAGCAACTGGCAACCAGCAACTCCATCCGGCAACTTCTTACGCCAACCTCTTCCTACAACTGCCCCGCCGCCCGCTCCATCATCGCCCGCACCTCCATGAATAGTGGCGGCACGCCGTCGGCGGCGTCGCTGGCGGTCACGCTTTTCTCCCCGAGACGGATGGTGACGACGAAGTCGTCGGCGGCGCCTTTCTGTGCGGTATAGACATCCGCAAGTTCCGGCCAGTGTTCCGCAGCGCGAATGAGCGGCGCAAGCTGGTCCTCGGTGAGCTGGCCGACCTTGTGGCCCATGAGTTTCCCGGTGACGACCATCGATCCATCGCCGCCGATCTCGATGCGGTCGTCAGTCCCGGCGAAGCCGCCGGCGCGGTGATATGACGCCCCACTTAAAATCGCCGGCCGGCTTGCGGGCCTGGTAGTAGGCGCAGTTGTCGGGTCCGCGCCGCTCGTGCGCACGCTGGCGCAACTGAACAGGCCCCCGAGCAGACCTGCCACGAAAATCCATCGCATCGATCGATTCATTCCTGCTCCAACTGAAAAATCGGTCAGTTGCGAAAGGCGTCAATCCAGGAAATGTTGGCCTGCTCGCCGACGTTAGGCAGTGCTTCCGGCGGCAGTGTCACTTCAATCGCGTTGCCCTGCCGCTCGACCGGCATGTGATATTTGACCTCGTCGTTCCCTTCGATCGCCGCCACATCGCCCGGGCCGCCAAGACGCGTTTGCAGCCGCAATGCACCGTTGCCGATTCCAAATCCCTCCAGCGACCCAAGCTCGAGACGAATGACCACCTTGCCCGGCCATTTTCCTTCTCGCAACCCCAGTGTTCCGCCGCCAATGCCCGTAATGCGTTCGCCGCCATGCGGCGTCAGCACGGCCGTGCCGTCGCGATCCTCTAATTGCAGCGTTCCGCCGGGGCGCTCGCTCGTCCAGGTCATGACGCCTCCACGGAAATAGATCGTCTGAGCGGCCGGCTGCGACGATGGGCCCGACGCTGCCGGGCGCGTAGCCAGGGGCGGATCTGACATCGCCGTCGCGACAAGGCCGCCGTAAATCGCCGCTGTCAATGGCAACATGGCCAGCCGCAATAAGCTGAGTTTCCGCATCAGGAGAAGCATAACCTGCCACCGAACGTCCGAGAACCCGCGGCAAACCTGCGAATGGTTAAGTGACCCCGCCGCCCGGTCGATTCTCACGACAATGCGACACGGTGCCCCAATTATCGCTACA
>JBBQCK010000312.1:0-4485 GCA_038318605.1 Tepidisphaerales bacterium
ATGAGCACTTCGCCGTTGGCGTCGGTGACATAGGCGCCGTTGGTTCGCCAGTCGTGATTGATCAGTTTATCCAGCCGTTCAAAACTCGGCTTCGGCGTGGCATCATTACGCAGATACCCTACGGGCGCCTTAAGCCACGCAAAACGATCGCAGTAATCCCACACCACGATGCCGTACGAATTGGGGTGACTGTAGATCAGCCGGTAGAGCATCTCAATGTAATCCGCCTGAATGCGCTCATTTCCAGCATCGCTTTTCCAACCAGGACTGCCTTTGGTCCAGCTCCACTCCACCGGCGGTCCCGATGGCACGCTCAACTCCGTAAACAAAACCGGCTTGTGCAAAAGGCTCAAGCGCTCCAGCACCGTCCACACCATCGTTGGTGACCACCTGCGCGTGTGCATGTGCGACTGCTGGCCGATGATGTCAATCGGCGCACCGGAATCGATCAACTGCTTCAGGATCCCGTAGTAAGCCGGTGTGCTGTCATAGTCGTTGATGACGGCAAGCGTGTTCGGATTCAGCCGCTTAAACTCCCGCAAATAGTGCCCGATCAGCTCAACCTTTCCCTTGTCCATCATCAGACGCGAAAATGCATTATCAAACCGTTCCCAGTAAACGATCTCATTGAAAACATCGACGTCGTTAACCCGCGGAATCAGATTCTTCGATGCCTCCGCCAGCCGTGCGTCCATCAGTTCCGGCAGCTTTAATTCCTCCCAGCTCTTCTCCTCGAACCACTTCGGCAGATTCAGATCCCAAAACAACGGATGCAACCTCGCCTCGATGCCGTTGTCGCGCAGCCACTGAATCTTCGCCTGCCGGGATTCCGTGCCATAAACCCCCTTCTTCGGCTCATAACCCGGCCAATACATATGCACGGTCGTGTAATTGAACAGCTTCAGAAATGCCGCCCGCTGCGCCTTGTCCATCTCGTTTTCGTCGGCCTTTGGTATCAGGTTCCCATCGAAGCCAGCACCAAATTTGAAGATGTGCCGCAGATGCCGAACGCTCACAGCCTGCCCGGCCAGCGGCTTACCGTCGGCCGCGGCGACCCGAACACGCAGCGCCGCGGTGCGGTTCTGCTGTATGCGCGCGTCGGTGTCCGCAAGTAATTTCGCTTCGTCAATTTCAGTCAAAACCGGCCCAAGCGATTTCACGACCCGCACCTGGTCGGCCGCCGACAACAACTTTTCGTCTACCGGTTCCAGAGACACCGAAACAACCCGAATCGTCGCCCGCCCCTGGATCGTCAACGCAAACTGCAATGAATCCTGCAGTGCCGGCAATCTGGCAAATGTGTCAATGTCCACGCTCCGTCGCCCTGGCAGATCGACGATCATGCCACCAAATGAAGTGCGTGGCGGCAGCGCCAGCCGAAGCTCCAAATGTGCCTGAGCATCCAGATCGGCCGTCATCTTCGCCCTCAGCCGATAAATTCCCGGCCCCGGCGCCTGGATGCGCTGCGAAAGCACATGCGTCGCACGCGGATCGTTCGCAACAATGACCATCGCTGC
Source organism: Tepidisphaerales bacterium (assembly GCA_038318605.1). Taxonomy (GTDB): domain Bacteria; phylum Planctomycetota; class Phycisphaerae; order Tepidisphaerales; family Tepidisphaeraceae; genus JBBQCK01. The sequence goes on from JBBQCK010000312.1 coordinate 1,518, forward strand.
CGCGCCGCCCTGCCGGCGCTCGACATGACTACCGGACCCGCCAGCCCCTTGAGTTCCATCCCAATGCGCCGCCGGCCGGGTCGCGGCGCTCGAACCATCCGAAGCATCAGCAAAATCTGCGTTTTTCAGGAGATTCTCTCCGGCAAACGCCGCCGACGCCATTGCAAGAAATATCGCAATCACGCTCGTTCGAAAAAAATACATCGTTACTTCCTCTCCGTGTTCGCATTACACGTTCGATGTTTCCCCACCATCGACTGCCGCCGGTACAGAACGCTTAGCCATCAATATGCCCAGTTCGTACAGCAGAATCATCGGCACAAGCAGCGCCATCATGATCGTAACCAGATCGCCCGGCGCGATCACCGCCGCCAGGATCGACATCACAAAATAGACAACCCGCCGGCTGCGCCGCAGCGTCGGTACATCCACGATCCCTACCTTTGCCAGCGCCATCACGACAATCGGCAACTGAAAGCAAAGCCCAAACGTAAGCATCGTCGTCAGCACCAGGTCGATGTACTCCGGCAGCGTGTACATCGGAGAAAGCAGGTTGTCCGACCCGAACACCAGCGCTCGCATTTTTCCCACGCGATACAGCTTGACCTGCCCTTCGTATTCATTCAGCCAGACCTGCCCCTCCACTGGATTGGAAGGATCGCCATTCAAAATCGGCAGCTGCATAACCTGCTCTGCTGCAACCTGCGTCGTCGGCCCGGCCGCCCGCGGCGCCGGAACCGCGCTCCCAAAATCCAACAGAAATGTCACCGTTAACGGCAACACCAGAAAATACACAAACACCACCCCGCCCGCGAAAAGCCCGATCGACAGCGGAATATACCGCGTGATAGTCCGACGCTCGTGCGGATAAAGCCCCGCCGCCACAAAAAGCCAAAGCTGAAAAATAATCCACGGCCCCGCCAGCATCGCCGCCGCGATCAGGCTCACCTTCAGATACGTCATGAACGCATCGGGCAACCCGTTCGTGTAAAGCTGCGGGTTAATCCCGTGCGAAAGCAATCCCCTGTAGAGCGGCCGGCAGAAAATCACCATCAGCCGCTCGCCCACGAGCATGCAAAGCGCCCCCGCAATCACCAGCCCCACCAACCCAAACAAAAGCCGACGGCGCAGCTCCTCAAGGTGCTCGCCGACGGTCATGCGGTACGATTCGGGATCAGGCGCGGATTTGGGTGTGTCGGAAGACTCGGCCATCAATGGCCGGGATTGTACGGTAACTTCGCAACTTGTCGCGGCCGCCGTGCCGCGCTCCCGCATCCGTCAGCCTGGCCATTGGCAGTTAATCGCCTATTTGTTGCGGTAGATCGCGTTGTCCTTGTCTCCCACGATATTCTGCCGCGACAAAGCCGCCGACTTTCGCGATGCAGTCGAAACCGGCGCTGCCGCGCTCGATTTTGTCGTCGGCCGGCGAACCGCGTGCGCCGAGGTCGATGAAAACTGCCGAGGATTCCAAGCATCGCCATTCGCATTGGCGATATCACCGCCACTCGGCTGGCCGTGGTTTTGCAAGTACGCCTGCGATCCATTGCCCGCCGGCGTCTCGCTCCGCACGACCTCCGGTTGCTCGACCCGCACTTCAACGACCGGCGGCGTCGCCTTCGTCGGCTCGGTGCGATGCATCAAACGCAATCCGCCAAATGTCGCTGCACAAGCAACCGCCCCGACAATCCACTTTCGCTTTTTGCCGGATGTGCGCCTGGAAGAACTCGAAACCGCGCCGCCGCTTCGTGGCAATAAGAGCTGACCCATGGCAAATCTCCCTTTGCCAGACCATTCTCGCCGGCGCCCCGGCCGCAGGCCTGACTACCCACTTCATCGACCTCAAATCCCACCCACTTTTTCAATCTCGGTCTCATAAGTCGCCGATTGAGCCTCCAGATCCCGCCGCCCCGGCGCATTGTGACACCCATGCCGGATATGCATGCCCACATCGCCCGTGCCGGCCGCCTGCAACCCCTGACGACACCGTCGCCGCCTGCATCGGTGCCCGTCAACATCACCTTCCCGCCTTACCACCGCCCAGGTTCGCATCCGCGCCACATTTTTTCAGCAGAGCCGTTTTGTCTGCGACTTGCGGCCGCCGAAGGTGATACAATCCACCGGACGTGAAGTGTGTCTGCTATACGAACCGGCCGCCGGCCGAGTAAAACTGAGGTAACCTTATGTTTCGAATTCTTTACAAACTGGTGTTCCTTGCTGTCCTCGCCGCCGGCTGGGTGCTTGCCACCGCCTGCCTCCATGTCGTCTGGACCAAAGGCGATCATGCCTGGGGCACCGTCACCGTCATCACCAAAGATCAGATGACCTTCACCGACACCGTCGTCGATGCCCGCAATTGGCAACCTTCTGATTTTGAAAGCCACCCCGCACTGGCGCGCCGCCTGCTCGAGGGCGATCGGATCAACGCGTTGAAATCACTCAACGACGCAGCCGAAGCGCATGTTCGCGCGCTAGAAAAAGCCGCCGGCGAAAAACTTCAGGCCGAAGCCGCCAAGCGCGGCAACGCGTTCTTCGATCAAGCTGCCGCTCCCACGTCCCAGCCAGCCCGCAAAGCCAGCATTTTTGATGAATCGTCCGGCGGCTGAACGAACTCTCAGACCAAATCCCCGCCTCGCGCATGCCTGACAGCGGCCCGCATTAAATCCCTGACCGCCCGATCTCTCCCGCCGGCCGATCGAACGCGCGACGATCGCCGGTCGGCAGCCTCACATAAAAGTTCGTCCCCTCGCTCGATGTCTCCACGCGCACCGAGCCTTCATGCAGATCGACGAACCGTTTGACCACGCTCAGCCCCAGCCCGATTCCGCGCGACAGATATTGATGCTCTCCGCTGCTGTGCGTCTCCACCGTCGATGTACCTGTAAAAAAAGCGCGGAACAGATATTCCATATCCTTCGGGGGAATCCCTTTACCCGTATCGCGGATCACAAACTCAAAAATGTGATCCTCG
>JBBQCK010000313.1:0-4481 GCA_038318605.1 Tepidisphaerales bacterium
CCATGCATCGCGGCTCACTGCATCCACATGCGGCCGGACGAATGGGCAATATTGCAGAATTGCGGCGTGATGATCGCGCATTGCCCGACGTCAAACTTGTTGCTTCATTCGGGTGTAATGGACCTTGATGAGGTTGTTCGGCGTAGAATACCGTATGCAATCGCGACGGATGTGGGCGCTTCGCCCACTGTTTCAATGCTGGCGGAGATGAAGCGATTTATCGCAGTCCACGCGAAAACGTCAGACCATGCGACGGCATGCGAAGCGCTTTGCCGCGCAACATTGGCGCCTGCATCGATGCTCGGAATCGATCACACAGTGGGCGACTTGAGCATTGGCAAGCCCATGTCATTTATCGAAGTGCAGCCGTCGGCGGCGCAGCTGGCTGCAGACGCGACGAGTGCGATCATGTCGATTTTACCGGCCGACATCGCCAATCCGACGCGCGTCCGGCGGTTGACGCTGGCGGGGCGCATCGCCCATGAGCGGGGAGGCGTTGATGCGTGATCACATATCGCTTTATATCAATGGTCAGGCGATCGACCTTCGCGGAGAAGAAGTATTTTTATCGCTCTCGGATTTTCTGCGCCGGCGCATGGCGATGCCAGGCACGAAGGTGGTTTGCGCCGAAGGGGATTGCGGATCGTGCGCGGTCATTCTCGGCCGGCCTATCGATGGCCGGATGGAGTACGGCGCCGTGACATCATGCATTCAGATGATGTTTCAGCTCGACGGAATGCACGTTGTGACGATTGAAGGGTTGCGCGACGGCGAAGAGTTGAATCCGATTCAAAAGGCAATGGTCGATTGCCACGGCGCTCAATGCGGCTTCTGCACACCCGGATTTGTTGTGTCGATGTACGACGCCATGGAAAAAGGCGGCGTTGATGATTCTGCATCGCTCAAGCGGGCATTGGTCGGCAATCTGTGTCGATGCACGGGCTATGAATCAATCATCCGGGCAGGGATGCAGACCGATCGCGCGCGACTTCGAAAACTTGATATTCTTTTTCCGCCGGAACCAATTGCAGCAGCGCTCGCGGACGCCGCACGGTGTGCTACGCGGATCAATGCCGGCGGCCGGACGTTTTTTAAGCCGACGACAATCGAAGAAGCTGTGGCATTTCTTGCGGAGCATCCCGCGGCGGTGATTGTCGCGGGAGCAACCGATATCGGCGTGCAGGTCAATAAGCACATTCGCGCGCTGGGGGAAGTGCTGGGCGTATCTTGTATAGAGGAATTGAAAAAAGTGCAGGTTGACGACGCCGTGATTTGGACAGGGGCGGGCGTTTCGTTGTCTTTGATCGAATCACTCTGCATGAAGCACCTGCCGGAGCTGGGGCGATTTCTCGCATGGTTTGGATCGCCGCTTATTAAAAATGCCGGCACGATCGGCGGAAACCTCGTGAACGCCTCGCCGATCGGCGACATGCTGCCGGCAATGTTTGCGCTGGGCGCGAAGGTCGAAATCGCCGGACCGGCCGGCCGGCGCTCGGCGCCGATCGAGCAATTTTACATTGGCTATCGAAAAACGACTCTTCGGCCGGACGAATTGCTCGCAGGTGTCGCGATTCCGCTCCCGCAAACGAACGATCGCTTTCGGCTTTACAAAATGTCCCGACGGAAAGACCTCGATATTTCCACGGTCAGCTCGGCCATTCGCGTGCGCGTCGAGAACAACGTCATTGTGAATGCATGCATCGCCGTTGGCGGCGTCGCGGCGACGGTGGTTCGGCTGCGCGAGGCAGAGGGTGCGCTTATCGGCCGGATTCCCGATGCTCAATTATTTGACGCGGCCGGCCTGATCGCCGCCGCCGCGATCAAGCCGCTGACCGACGTTCGCGGGTCGGCCGCATATCGTACGGCGCTGGTGCGCCGCACGTTGACGCGGTTCTGGATGGACGAATTTGCAGATTCACATTCGAACACGGGAGTTGGGTAGCGATGCCTGTAGTAGGAAAGGACATTGCGCACGATTCGGCATGCACGCATGTGACGGGCGAATCTGTGTTTCTCGATGATCTGCCGCCTCTTTCGGGCGAACTTATCGTCGGGATCGTTCCCTCACCAGTGGCGCATGGGGAATTAGAATCACTGGATGTTTCAGCTGCGGGCGTTAGTCCTGGCGTTGTGGCGGTGATAACGTCGCGTGAGGTCCCTGGGCATAATCGCCTCGGGCCCGTGGTCAAGGACGAGGATCTGCTCGTAAGCAAGGAAATTGTCTTTCTCGGTCAGCCGCTTGCCATTATCGGCGCAACTTCGACAAAGGCGCTGGATGCCGCGCGGGCCGCGATCATCGCCGACATTGAAACCCTCCCTCCGATCTTCTCAATCGACGAAGCGCTTGCGGCCGGCTCGCTGTTGGATGGCGAGCGCCGCATCGAACGCGGCGCAGTCGATGAGATTTTCGGGCGCGGCCACCGGCTGATAGAGGGATCGCTTGACATCGGCGGGCAGGAGCATTTTTACCTGGAATCGCAGGTGGCGATCGCCGTTCCTGGCGAGCAGGGATGCATGACCGTTCACTCATCCACGCAACATCCCAGCGAAGTGCAGATGATGGTGGCTGAGGCACTCGGAGTTGCGTTTCACAAGGTGATCTGCATCTGCAAACGCATGGGTGGCGGGTTTGGTGGCAAGGAAACGCAGGCGGCCCAGCCGGCGATATTCGCGGCGCTCGTCGCGGCGAAAACCGGCCGGCCGGCGCGGTTCGTTTACACCAAAGACGACGACATGCGCTACACCGGCAAACGCCATCCATTCAAGACATTTTACAAGGTTGCCTACGACACCGATGGACGCATCCTGGCGATCGATCTGAGGATGTTCGCCAACGGCGGGTGCTCGACGGATCTGTCATTTGCAGTCGTCGAGCGCGCGGTGTTGCATAGTGATAACACCTCTTATCTTCCTGCCTGCCGGATTGTCGGGAGGGTCTGTCGAACAAATCTCCCGAGCAACACCGCATTCCGTGGATTTGGTGGGCCTCAGGGCGTGGCAGGAATTGAGTGTGTCCTTGACCGAATCGCCAGCGCGCTCGGGCGAGATCCGCTCGATGTGCGGCAGGCAAATTGCTACGAATCAAATGAACGCAATACAACGCCGTATGAACAGGTCGTTCAGAACAACACGCTGCCCGAACTATTCGATACTCTGCGCCGCGAGTGCGAATATGATCGCCGACGGGCTGAGATTGGGGCGCACAATTCTGGCGGCGAGATGGAAATTCGTGGCATGGCGCTTTCGGGCGTGAAATTCGGCATTTCGTTCACGCGGCGCACGCTCAACCAGGCCAACGCCCTCGTGCATGTCTATACCGATGGATCGGTCGTGGTAAGCACCGGCGCCACCGAGATGGGTCAGGGCGTGAACACGCGTGTTCGGCAGATCGTGGCCGATGAATTGGGTGTGGGATACGACCGCGTCATCGTCGGTTCGACATCAACCGAGAAGAATCACACGACCAGCCCTACGGCCGCCTCAAGCGGAACCGATTTGAACGGCGCTGCCGCTGCGGATGCGTGCGCGCGAATTCGTCAGCGGCTGGCACATGTCGCGGCGGGCATATTGGCGATAAAAGGTGATGCGGCGCCTTCGCGCATTAGATTTGCGGAAGATCGCGTATTTGACGAGCGGCAGCCGGGCCGATCAATTTCCTTTGCGCAAGTCGCCTGCGAAGCCTATGAACAGCGCGTCAGTCTCGGAGAGCGCGGCTTCTATGTCACGCCTGGCGTGGATTACGACCGCGCAACCGGACGCGGAACACCATTCCTTTATTTCACCAATGGGGCGGCCTGTGCGGAAGTCGCAGTCAATCGCTTTACAGGCGAGGTGCGCTGCACGCGCGTCGATCTGCTGATGGACGTGGGGAAAAGCATCAATCCCGGAATCGATCGCGGCCAGATTGTCGGCGGATTCATTCAGGGAATGGGTTGGGTCACGGGCGAGGAGTTGGTGTACGGCGACGATGGCCAATTGCTTTCCAACTCTCCCACGACCTACAAGATTCCAAACATTTCCGATTTGCCGGATGTGTTCAATGTGCGCTTCCTCGACAACCCACACAATGCGGTAAGCTTGCGACGCAGCAAGGCGGTTGGCGAACCACCGCTCCTCCTTGGAATCTGCGTCTGGCTGGCGGCGCGAGATGCGCTCCGCGCCATTGCCATTAAATCGGGCGATGAATTATCACTCCCCGCAACGCACGAACGAATCCTGCTGGCGATCGAAAGTGCAACAGGATGTGGCGTTCCGGCACCGCCGGTTGCAACGATCACGTCATCTGCAAAAACATCAATCGCAGGCGTTTGAACACGCGCGACGCGGCGCACAGCGTCACAAGCCGCTTGGCCGCAGGTTCAGGAATGGCAGCCGCAAAACTCGCCGATGATCGGGCAGCAAAATCGACGAACCCAAAAAAAAGCCGGGGAGCGCAAAGCGCGCGCCCGCGGGAAAACATTAGCAGATCAAATCAAAACGAC
>JBBQCK010000314.1:0-4463 GCA_038318605.1 Tepidisphaerales bacterium
GCGCGTGGCTGCGCGTGAAGATTGAAATAAGAATTTCGTCGATGACCTCGTGCTGGCCGACAATGGCCTTTGATAGCTCCGCCTTGATTGCGGCGCGAGCGGCTTTCAGGTTTTGTACAGCCTGCAGGTCGGCGTCTTCGGGACGTGCCGCGCCGGCCGGCGCCGCGGTTGCTGTTGTTGACATGATGAATGGCTCTCCGACAAAGAAAATGCCACCGGCCCACGCCGGCGTCGCAATTTGTACCGCCCCTTCAACGCCCCTATACCCCCCGCACCGCAAAGTGTTGACGAAAGCGGCCAACGGTTAAACTGAAACACCTCTATGCCACTTATGACGCGCTCGCCAAAGCGGTTTTTCAAGGCTCACAACGCCACGGTCGTCGGCGACGTTCTCGTCGGCGTTGATTGTTCATTCTGGTTCTCGAGCGTAGTTCGCGGCGACGTCGCCCGCGTGACCCTCGGCGCCCGCGTAAATGTGCAGGACTGCGCGGTCATCCACTGCGACAGCGGCGTGCCCAACGAAATCCAGGACGACGTCACCATCGGTCACTCGGCGATCGTTCATGGCACATTTGTCGGCGAAGGCTCGTTGATCGGAATGGGCGCAACATTGCTCGGACAGACGCGCGTCGGCAAACACTGCCTGATCGCCGCCGGAGCGGTCCTTCGGCCCGGCATGGTCGTACCCGACGGCATGGTCGCCATGGGCCTGCCTGCAAAGATCGTCCGACCCGTTAACGACGAGGATCTTCAATACATGCGATGGCTTTCATCGCATTACGTCGAGATGGCAAACCGCCACGTCGCCGGGGAATTTCCCGAGGTTTAAAACCGCATTCAAGCGGCAGGGTTGACCGACAGTTCCTTCAGCCGCTCGAGCAGAATCTGGCTGGTGACGGGCTTGGACAAAAAATAAGTCGCGCCAACATGGGGCAGCGCGTTGAGCGTTTCCATGGATGTATCTCCCGACAACACGATGATCGGGCAGGCGGCACCGAGTTTTTCACGCATTTTCTGACTCAGCACCAGTCCGCTGAGATCAGGCAGATGTACATCCAGAACCGCCGCCGCCGGCCGGTGCTTTTCAATGTACGACAGCGCCGGCAGCGCCGACGAAAACACCTGCGTCTGGTATCCCGCATCTTTCAGCAGGCGTGCGAGCGCCTTGGAAACCAGTGGATCGTCTTCGACAATCAGAATCAGGGCGGTTGATGTTTCCTCCTTCATGGTTGCAACAATCTACTCGAACCGCCGTTCGCCGCGAACGAGTCATTTGTTTTTGCCGACATTGCGGTGCGCAAATTTTGCCGCATCCAATTGACGGCGCAAACTCGCGATAAACATCCACACCCGCCGCCGGGTATAAAGCGGCGTATCGCTGTCAGAAAAACGCCTTAGTCCGGTGAAGTAGCGTAATCGCACTTAACAGCAATCAGACATGAATCTCAGTTCTCGATATTTGTTCTGCACACTGTTTGCGATTGCAGGCGTGGCAGGACTGCCGGCGGCGGCGGCCCTCAAGCAACGGGCCAACGTGCAATATGATCCGCCCGACGAATCGCTTCAAATCGCCCGCGATCTGAATCTGGCGGATGAAATCCACAAAGATCCGGTCGCGGCCGCGCTGCGCGTCGAATTGCTGTTGAAAGATCGGCCTGATGCGCTGGCACTGCTTAAATCCGTGGAGTTGATCTCGGCGACGATGTGGGTTGAATCGCAGTTGCAGGCGTTGAACCTAACCGACCGCGCCGCCATCACGGCGGCATGGCGGCAAGCCAACGACGCTGCGGCGCAGGAGGCTTATGCCGCCTTAAACGCCCGCAGCGCCGCCAGCCCTTCAGACTTTTACGCCTTCTGGCGACGCTACCCGCTGAGTTCGGCAGCGGTCAAAGCTTTACTTGCCGGCGGCGATCGCGCATTGCTCGCGGGAGATTTCGCCGGCGAAATGGTCTGCTTCTCGCTGGCAAAGACTCTGGGCGCAGATCTCAACGCCGGACGCGCAGTTCAGTTGGCGCTGGCTCAACAAATCGAATCCGGCAGCAACGCTGGCTCGCGTTATCATGGCGCACTGGCATTTGACGCGAGTTGGTATGGCCGGGCCGACGCCGCATCGACTTCGCATTACATCCCCTTTGTCGATGGGAATCTTACCTTTTTTGCGTCGCAGCGGCAGATGATGGCGGTGCGAAACACCGGTGAGCTGGCCTGGACGTGGCAACCGCCACGCTGGAGTCGCGATAGCGCCTCGGACCGCCCTTCAAACGCCGGGCGCGATCAGACCTTTGCGATTTCAACACTGGATTCCGCCGAGAGCGCGCAGATACTCTTCGTCCGCCAGCCGAATCCGATCAACCGGGACAATTGCATCCGCGCCTTTCGCGCCGCCGATGGCCGGCTGGTCTGGTCGAGCGAAAACCTCAAACTCACCGACGACCTCACCTTTATCTCCAACCCGGTGGCGGCCGGCCGGTTCGTTTATGCCGTAGCGCTCGCCTTTCCACCTGGCGGCGGAACGAGCGAACTGCAGCTTGTCGCGCTCGATGCGATGGACGGCGCCATTCTCTGGCGATGCGGGCTGGGTGAAATCGCCGAGATCGGTCGATGGCGCGATGCAACGGCCGGGCGCGGATGGGACAATTTCTGGGAGCAGAGTGCGCCGTGTGTATGGGGTGATCACGTGTACCTCACGCCCCACGTCGGCGCGGCGTTCTGCGTCGGACGATTCGACGGTAAATTGCAATGGGCAAGGCCTTATCAGGAGCCCAAAGCCGGAGCGGAGGCCGAGCCGTTCAAGCGAAAGGGGCGCGCTGCGAAAACGGCGGAGATTGAGGCGGTGAGTGATTCGCAGATGCTCCGCTTCACCGGGGCACCGGTCGTCGCGATCGACACCGGCCGGCCAATCCTTGTCGTCGCGCCGCAGGATTCAAAAGGCGTCTATGCGTTCGATGCGCTCAGTGGCGCGGCGCTCTGGAACGATGCCGATCCGCAGGCGCCGGTACTCATCGGCGCGGCCGGCGATCGGCCGATTTTTGCCGGCGCTTTTGTCACAGCCGTCCGGCCGGCCGACGGCAAGACCGCGTGGCGATGGGCACCGGAGAAACAAGTTGCGATCACCGGGCCGCCGGCGATTGTGCGCGACGCCATCGCCATTCCAACATCGCGCGGGATGCAGTGGCTTAACGCGGCCGACGGAAAACCAATCAACGCCGCCATCGCCACGCCTTCTGTCCACGCAATGCTCGTCAACGAGAATGTGCGCCGGTTGCTGGACGATTCGCACATCAGGCCGACCCTGCAACCGCCCGGCAGGTAATTGAAAGAATGCCCGCCCGGCAAATCAAGTTTGTCGGGTGCGGGCGTCGGGCATACGATCTCGCCCGCACATGGCCACCCCGAATCTGCGCGATTTTCTGAAGCAACTCGAATCCGAAGGCGAACTCGCCCGCGTCACCGCAGGCGTCGATCCAATTCTGGAAGTGGCCGCAATTGCCGATCGCGTAATGAAATCTCCTGCGCCGCACGGCCATCGCGAGCTGGATCGAAATCCGGCCGGGCTCCTCGGCGGAAAAGCCCTGCTCTTTGAAAATGTCAAAGGCAGCGACATGCCGCTGGCCATCAACACATTTGGCAGCTACTGGCGCATCAACAAGGCGTTGGGCACAGACAATCTCGAAGCGCTCGCCGAACGTGTCGGCCAGCTCGTGAAGCCGGAGATTCCCACGACGTTGATTCAAAAACTCAAGCGCCTGCCCGATCTTGTAAAGCTTGGTTCCTATCCGCCCCGCATCGTGCGAAGCGGCATCTGTCAGGAAGTCGTGCTTGAGGGTGACAAGGCAAATCTCGATCGCCTGCCGATCATTCAGTGCTGGCCGATGGACGGCGATCTGACGAGCGGGCAGGTGTACGATGAATCTTTAGCAAGAGAAGCCATCGCTGCCGGCGCCGGCACCGGCCGATACATCACGCTGGCAGGGATTTACACAAAGAATCCCGAAAATGGCGACCGGAACATCGGGATGTATCGCGTGCAGAAGTTTTCATCGCGCAAGTGTGCCGTTCATTGGCACATGCACCACGATGGCGCACGGCACTTTCGCCTCTGGCAGAAACGCGGCGAGAAGATGCCGATGGCGATTGTGCTGGGGGGCGAAAGCGTGCTTCCGTACGCCGCAACTGCGCCGCTACCGCCGGGCGTCGACGAGGCGCTGTTCGCCGGCTTTCTCAATGGCGTCGGCATCGAGCTTGTCCCCTGCCGCACTATTCCGATGGAGGTTCCGGCCAATGCCGAAATCGTGATCGAGGGGTTCGTCGATCCGCATGAAAAACTCATGGAAGGTCCATTCGGTGACCATACGGGCTTTTACTCGCTGGCCGACTGGTATCGATCATTTGAAGTGACGGCCATTACGCATCGGCGCGATCCGATCTATCCGACGACCATCGTCGGCAAGCCACCAATGGAG
>JBBQCK010000315.1:0-4460 GCA_038318605.1 Tepidisphaerales bacterium
CGTCAGGCACGCCTCCCAGTTGGGCTCGGCGTCGGGGTGCTCGATCTCGGCGCCTTCATGGCTGATGTGCCAGAGGTTGCGGTCCTGTGAATAAATCTTCTTTTTTGAAACCGGGATCGGAATACCGTGCTTTTGAGCGTAGTCGATGGCGCTTTCGCGATCGCGCAACTCGAAGGTTGTGTCCTTCCAGGGCGCGATGATTTGCAGATCGGGCGCCAGCGCCATGTAGGTAAGTTCAAAACGCACCTGATCGTTGCCTTTGCCGGTGGCGCCGTGGCCGACCGCGTCGGCGTTGGTCGTGCGGGCGATTTCAACCTGTTTGGCCGCGATCAGCGGACGGGCGATGCTGGTGCCGAGCAGATAATCCTGCTCATAAATCGCGTGGGCGCGCAGCATGGGAAAGCAGTATTTTTCCGCAAATTCCTCGCGCAGATCATCGACGAATACTTCGTCAGCACCGCTCTTGCGGGCCTTTTCCTCGATGCCCTTTAGTTCATCCCCCTGCCCAAGTTCCGCGGCGTAGGCGATCAGCTTCACGCCCGGGTAGCGCTCCTTGAGCCAGGGAAGAATAACCGAGGTATCCAGTCCGCCGGAATAGGCGAGCACGATCTTTTTGGGAGCGGGTTTGTTTGTGATGTTCGCCATGTTGGCCGGGAGTATATCCAACGCGGGCGTTGAAGCGACCTCGGCGGCGTGGGCGGAAAAACCCGCCGAGCGAGAGGCGGCGGCCGGCCGATCGGCGCTCAATGCTCGCGGTTACGACGTGGCGCGGGGAATGGCAATGCCGAAGCCCCAGCCGGAATGGTAGTTAACGACCTTAATGAGAAAACGATTCTTCCCAGCTTTTAGATGAATTGTCGCGCGGTCGCTGTCGATGGCGAATCCGCGCTGCGTATCGTTGTCGTGGACCATCTCGCCGTTCAGCCAGATCTTGATGCCGTCGTCACTGCCGATACGCATGATGGCCTCGCGGCCGTGATTTTCGTCGTGTTCGAGGTAGGCGTAGCCGACACAGAATTCCATGCGGGCGATTGCTTTCTCAAAGTTGATGTATCCGCGTTTGTTGGCGGCCGCCAACTTCCAGACGACTCGCTCGCCGCCGGAAGTATACGCCGCCGAAAGATCAACCAATCCATCGCGGCGTTGGCAGAATGCCGCTTCAAAAGGTGTGGCAAACTCCAGGGACATATCGCCTGGCGCTCCGGCGGCAAATGGCCCGAGGACGTGGCATTCCATCACATATTCGGCGGTTGCCTGGCGCTGCGCCTTCGTCCAGCTTTCGCGCAAGGACGATCCCGATACAGGATCGAATGTTTTGCCGCTGGTCGGCACGCGCGTGGGCGTGGCGTCGAGATCGGGGAGATTGCCGCCGTCTTTTTCAAAACCATGCGCCGCGATCAGTTCATCGCACATATCAACGATCTGGTCTGTGCTGAGCGTGGCGGCCGTCAGCGGATCGAACATGGCGGCTTGATAGACGTGGTCGCGGCGACCTTCGATCGCAGCACGGATGAACAACTCATGCTGGGTGACGTGCGGCTGCATGTAGCCGATCAATTGCGGCGGTAGCGCGCCGACGGTTGTGAACTGAAGTCCGTTCCGATCGACCAGCGTCGGCGCCTCGGCGATGGCATCATTCGGCAGATTGCTGATGGCGCCGTGATTGGGCATGTTGCCATAGACGACGCTGAGCTTGCCTGTCGCCATGGAGTGAATGATGGTGCTTCCATACTCATGGCTGCGGTTGACTTTGATCGGTTCGTCGCTGAACGCGAACGTCTTCATGCGCTCAAACTCATCGACGATTCCGTCGCAGCGGCGGAGGTATTCGTCGATGGGCACATTGAATCGCTCAATGACTTCCCGGCCGCGCGGGATGAACCATGGGTTGTATTCGGCGTTGTGCTCGCTGCTTTCGGTGATGAAATAGCCCAGCCGGCGCATCAACTCATAGCGGACGGCGTTGGTCTTGAAAATGGCGGGATCGTTCATCGCCCGGAAAAGCCGGGGGTAGAGATCGACGCCCTCTTTTTCGAGACGCAGGTAAAACGCCATGTGGTTGATGCCCGCGCAGATGAAATTGAGCCGCGGATCGTCGCCGTTTTCGTCGATGTTGCTCATGATGCGGGCGAAAGTTCCCTGCACGCTGTGGCAAAGCCCGACGGCGCGCACATCGCTTGTGGCGGCGATGGTGCGCATGTTCATGCTCATGGGGTTGCTGTAGTTGAGCAAAACCGCCCGCGGGCAGACTTCCATCATGTCGCGGCAAAGCCCCTTCAGCAGCCCGAAGGTGCGAAGCGCGCGAAAAAAACCACCCGGGCCGGTGGTGTCGGCGATTGTGAAATTAAGCCCGTACTTGCGAGGGATTTCAAAATCGACCAGCGTCGAGTCGAAGCCGCCGATCTGCACCATGTTGATGACAAAATCCGCGCCGTCGAGCGCCTTGCGGCGGTCCGTGTGGGCTTCGATGGTCGGATTGGCATCGAGCGCCTTGCCGACCTTGCCGCACAGCGCAGCGCCGACATCGAGCCGGTCGCGGTCGATGTCCATGTAGGCCAGTGTCGCGTTTCTGAATTCCGGAAACGAAAGAATATCCCCCGTCAGGTTCTTGGAGAAAACGACGGACCCCGCGCCAATCATCGCCACTTTGATCATCGTTTCATGTCCTCAAATTCCAGTAGCATCTCAAACACGAATGTCGGCGTAATGATTCCGTGGAAACGATCAACTTGCAATCAGGCATGGGTTGTCGATCTCTCTTTTTTCAACGAAAAAGAAAAACGCCGAGCTGAAGCTCGACGTTTGCTGGAGCGTGATGTCGGCGGATAGACGGCACCGGCGACAGTTCTTTCCGAGGTGCAACACGGCACACCGCGCAAGTTTTTCGACCGATATTCGTCTATCGCACGCGGCGGCGCCGAGTTAGCAGCGGCAATCCCAGCGCGGCGATAAACAGTGCGCCGGGCATTTCGCCAGGCCGGACCTGCCGGGGCCGCAGAATCGCTTTAGCCATCGACGCGCGGGGCAACATCGGATTGCGCGACGACGTGTCGTTACCCATGCGGCACTTGACACTCCCGCCAATCGGCGACACAACCACGTTCATGGCCGACTCCTCCTTTGATATTGTTTCAGAGATCAACCTTCAGGAAATGGACAACGCGGTGAACCAGTCGCAGAAGGAAATTGGCACGCGCTACGATTTCAAGGGAACGTCCGTCGCCATCGAGTTCAATCGCAAGGACAAGGAGCTGACGCTGACGGCCGACGCCGAGCCACAGCTTGAAGCTGTGCGGAAGGTGCTCGTGGAAAAAATGATCAAGCGCGGCGTCGATCCGAGGTGTCTCGACCCGCAGAAGTTGGAAGAGGCGACGCACCGGACTGTACGCAAAAAGTTCAAACTCAAGAGCGGCATCGACAAGGACACCGCCAGGGCGATTCAAAAGCAGATCAAGGAATTAAAGCTGAAAGTAAACGCCAGTATCCAGGGAGAGGCGCTGCGCGTCAGCAGCGCGAAGAAGGATGAGTTGCAGGCGGTGATTGCACATCTGAAGGCGCATCCGCCGGAAATCCCGCTGCAGTTCAATAATTATCGTTGAACCCCCGCCCGAAGATGTCGGCCACGCCGCCGCAGTTTCATCGCCCCGCGTCGTCCTGTGATGCGCTTCGCGCAACAGCCACGTCATGCTTTTCAAATGGGCCGCCAACACGCCCTTCGGCGAGTCATTGCATCACATCGAGCCGATGGCATCCGCCAGCCGGCGCGATTCGTGCAGTGCGATGCCGCCAAGGCGGGGAATTCGCTCGCCGATCGGGGGGATCATCGCCGTCGAACATCCAAGGCGCGCCGCCTCACGCAGGCGTTGTTCGAGTTGGGGCACCGCGCGTATTTCGCCGCCGAGGCCCAGTTCACCCACCGCCAGAGTTCCTGCGCCGATCGGGCGATTGAGGTGTGCACTGGCAATCGCCAGTGCAATGGCGAAATCAGCGCCCGGCTCAACGATCTTGGCGCCGCCGGCGATGTTGACGAACACGTCATCCGCCGCCAGCCGCAGTTCGCAGCGTTTTTCCAGCACGGCGATGATCATCGCCACGCGATCGGAGCTGACCCCGCTGACTTTCCGACGCGCTGCCCCTATCACACTTGAGGCCGTGAGCGCCTGCACCTCAACCAGCAGAACGCGGGTGCCCTGCATCGCCGCCGTCAGGATCGATCCGCTGGGCGGGCCGGCATTGCCATAGTGTTCGATGAACAGATTGCCGGGATCCTTTACTTCTGTCAGGCCGGACGCGGTCATCTCGAAGAGGCCGACCTCCTGCGTGTTGCCGAAGCGGTTTTTTACGCAGCGCACGATGCGGTGGCTGTGGAAGCGGTCGCCCTCAAAGTACACCACCGTGTCCACGATGTGCTCGATGATCTTGGGCCCCGCGAGCGTTCCTGCCTTGGTGACGTGGCCGAC